>JBAYVT010000002.1 GCA_041674405.1 Patescibacteria group bacterium
CAGCCCCAGGATAGGATGAGCCGACATCGAGGTGCCAAACCGCATCGTCTATGTGGACTATTGGATGCGATCAGCCTGTTATCCCCGGGGTAACTTTTATCCGTTGAGCGATATCTCTATCATATGAAAATATCGGATCATTAAATCCCACTTTCGTGTCTGTTTGACTTGTAGGTCTCACAGTTAAGCGCGCTTATGCTTTTATGCTTTGAGGCCCGATTTCCATCCGGGCTAAGCGCACCTTTGAACGCCTCCGTTACAATTTGGGAGGCAACCGCCCCAGTTAAACTACCCGTCAAATACTGTCTTTCGGCCGTATCACAGGCCAAAGTTAGGGCCAAAGAAATACAAGGGTGGTATTGCACTGGCGACTCCACTTCGGCTAGCGCCAAAGCTTCAAAGTCTCCCACCTATGCTACACATGTAGACCTTCGGACCAATATTAAACTGTAGTAAAGCTCCACGGGGTCTTTCCGTCTTGCTGTGAGTAATCGGCATCTTTACCGACTATGTAATTTCACCGGATCCCTCGTTGAGACAGTGCCCAAATCGTTATGCCATTCGTGCGGGTCGGAACTTACCCGACAAGGAATTTCGCTACCATAGGACCGTTATAGTTACGGCCGCCATTCACTCGGGCTTAGCCCGCCAGCCTCTCCAATAAATTGGAGTCACCAGCAGATTTGACCTTCGAGCATTGGGCAGGCATCAGTCCCTATACATCATCTTACGATTTAGCAGAGACCTGTGTTTTTGGTAAACAGTCGCTTGGGCTCTTTCGCTGCGGCCTATCTTGCGATAGGCAGTCCTTATCCCTAAGTTACGGACGCTTAATTGCCGAGTTCCTTAACGAGGGTTCTTCCGATCACCTGAGGCTACTCGCCTCACCCACCTGAGTCGGTTTGCGGTACGGATTTTGCAATCTCTTGAGCCGAACTTTTCTTGTCTCTTTCTACGCTGCACTAGATAAACCATAATTCACGTGCAGTTTCAAAAAAGCGTCATCGGTTATGATTGCAAAAGCGGAGGAATATTAACCTCCATTCCATCGCCTACGCCGCCACTACAACGGCCTCGGCTTAGGACCGGCTAACCCTGGGACGATTATCGTTGCCCAGGAAACCTTGGGTATGCGGTGTCCAGGTTTCTCGCCTGGATAATTCGTTACTTATGCCAACATTCTCACTTCTTAGCGCTCCAGCCTCCCTCACAGGATGACCTTCACTGCACTAAGAACGCTCCTCTACCGCTCGCGCAAGCGCGAGCCTATGTCTTCGGTCGGAATCTTGAGCCCCGTTAAATCTTCGGTGCAGGACCTCTAAACTAGACCAGTGAGCTGTTACGCACTCTTTAAATGCATGGCTGCTTCTAAGCCAACATCCTGGTTGTTTTGGAAGTCCCACTTCCTTTTCCACTTAGATTCCAGTTAGGGACCTTAGACGATAGTCTGGGCTGTTTCCCTTTCGACAACGAAGCTTAGCCCCCGCTGTCTGACTCCGGAAAGAATCAGGAAGAATTCGGAGTTTGTTTGAGGCCGAGAGCTTGCGCCCCCGGAACTCATTCAGTGCTCTACCTCTCCCTGCGACAATTTCCGGGCTATACCTATATATATTTCGAGGAGAACCAGCTATTTCCGAGTTCGATTAGCATTTCACCACTATCCACAGTTCATCCGAGAACTTTGTAACGTTCGGCGGTTCGGACCTCCATTTGGTTTTACCCAAACTTCATCCTGACCATGGATAGATCACTCGGTTTCGGGTCTAGTATGTGCAACTATTCGGCTTTAGCCTCGCTTTCACTACGCCTACGGGATTACCCCTTAAGCTTGCTACACATAGCTAACTCGTTGGCTCATTCTACAAAAGGCACGCCATCACCCCGGCTTGCGCCGGAGCTCTGACTTATTGTGAGCTAAATGGTTTCAGGTTCTATTTCACTCCCCTTATCGGGGTTCTTTTCAGCTTTCCCTCACGGTACTTGTTCGCTATCGGTGGGATATAGTATTTAGTCTTGGAGCATGACCGCCCCAGCTTCACACCGGGTTTCACGTGTCCGGTGCTACTCGGGAACACCAACTTTTTGCTACTAAGATTTCGATTACGTGACTATCACACTCTGTGGTCGTCCTTTCCAGGAGCGTTCTTCTATCGTTTCGCAAAAATTATATGGGTCCCACAACCCCGGTTGATAAATCAACCGGTTTGGACTTTTCCCTGTTCGCTCGCCACTACTAAGGGAATCTCATTCGATTTTTTTTCCTCCGGGTACTAAGATGTTTCAGTTCCCCGGCTTACCCAGCTACGCAAGCGCAGCTTCACCTTACGGTGGGGTTTCCCCATTCGGAAATCCTCGGATCAAAGCTTGTTTGACAGCTCCCCGAGGCATATCGCAGCCTACCACGTCCTTCATCGGCTATATCTCCCAAGTCATCCGCCATTAGCCCTTAAACGAAATATACTTTAGATCAAAGTACTTTTCCCCCCGAAGGAGGAATAATACCTGACCTGTTTGACTAGCAATTACTGGATTCAACTTTCGTTGAAAAAATAATTGTTTTAATATTTTTATCGGAAGAATACATTTTGTGTAATTACATATTAATTACTCATTTATTCAATTGTTAAAGTGCTGATAGGATTTCAATATACAAGTCCCTATCTTGTAGTTAAAATCCTGATTGTGTAACAAATTTGCTTGTCCCACCGGAGCCTAAAGGGCGAAGGGGGATGGACCATAAGGCTCGCAGCTGGTATCAAAAGTATATATCTCACATATAGGAAACAAAAAATCCGCCGGAAAGCGGAATGATTTAATGCCACAAAATAAACTTTGCGAAATTAAAATTATCCGCTGACCCCCTCTCTCGTAGTGTGATTGTTTCTCATAGTGCCTAAACCCGATTAATTTGTTCCTTTATCCTCGGGTAACTTGTGCGCAAAATCAACTTAACATAAACGCACAAACCTTGTCAACACTTTACAACTTATCAGTGGAGAGCAGAAAAATTACATTAATTAATCCCTCTGCTCTGCGTCGCATTCAATTTCGAATGCGACGCGCCAGCTCTCCTCCTCCTACTCTCACCGGCACAGCTCGATCAGTACCCGCTTGTACGCAGTCTGGAGTCCCCGAAGTTGCTCGAGATCGCTATCCGAGACCTTGTCCGCCGGTAGCCTCGAAGCTACGGCTTCGTATTCGACGATCTTCTCGAACCACGTGAGGACGTCGATTTTTGGCAGTGACTGCGGGTTACGCGGAATCGGATCCATCAATTCTCTCAGGTTCATATTGATCCCCTCTCTGCCCTTGCAAGGATTGAGTACAGACAAGAAATTTCTATCACAAATTCAAACTTTTCGCAAACGCAGAGCTATGAAAATCTACTTTGAATTGAAAAACTGCGGAAATAATCCAGCGGTTAAAAACTATTTCATTTTGATCCTATTTTTGTAACATCCTACAATCACTTCATCAGTTCTTAATTTTATATTGTGCTATTTTTCAAAGAAACATGAGATTTATTATTTTAAGATTTCAATACGCTACAAGTTCGAGATACCGGGACCCAACAAATTTTTTGAACAACCGAGATGATTCTCCTTGGCACGGATTAATTTCCCACCCAAGGGATCTCTCAACTTTATTTCAAACATGGTCCAGACGGTATGTCGAACCCTACAACAAAAACGCCTTCCTCCGCCACATTGGCACAGGAGGGTGTTTTGTGTTCAGTCCGTAGCGAGTAGTCGATAGTCCGTAGCGTATATTCTCTACGGACTAAGGACTATGGACTACAAACTAGTTTATTGTTGGCTTGAGAATTTATTTATCGCATCCATAATTTTGCTGGAACTTTTCATATCTTCAAAGAACAAAATTTGGTCACGATTTATATACATTTGATCCTCTGGGCCATGGAGTTCACTTCCAAGTTTTATTAGCGACACTTTCTTATTTTGGTCCGTATTACTATTTTGCAAATCAGTTGTAGTTTTCAAATAGTATATATCGGTTAGTTTCACGATTTGGTCATCGGAATTCGAAATGTATCCGAAATATACTTGCCCATTTGTAAGAAAAACCGCCTGCCTCACACTATGCTTATTTAATAAATATTTTTTATTGACGTAATATCCGCCAAATCCTGCAGCGACGATCACCACGACGATAATAATTATTGCAATGATCCAGCTCTTCCTCTTTGTAGACTTATCCATAGAATCTCCTCTTTATTGTTACTAATATATACTTACAAAATTCGTCCACAACTGGTGATCTCTAGTCCCTCAGACAAGGCCGTTATTCGCAAACCACAGCTCATCCGTTCAAGGATACAACAAAAATAAAACACATCAATTAGAATTTTTCACAAAAATTTTATCAAGATGCTGGCCTATTGGTGTGAACTCTTCCATATAAAAAAAGCTGGTTATATATAAAAATTAATATGTGGACAACCAGGGTGGCAAATTTATTGCTTAGGTCGATACCCGAAAGGTAAAAGTATTAAGTAATAAATGAAAAAGGAGCAATGATGGATTATTTAAAATTGGCAAAAATTGCACGTGTTGCCGCAGTATCGACTGCCTTTGTGTTTGCTGTCGGTTCGGGCGGAGCGCTTGCATCTGTCAGTGTTGGCGGCTCAAACGACACCACGGGACCAAATTCAGAAAATGAAAATGAATGGAAAATCGATGCCGATTATGATCTGGATGTGGATAACAATGCCGACTTAGAAAGTGAATTTGAGCTAGATGCAGAAACCGGTGATAATGACATCGATTGCAATACTGAGGTTGATGACATTCTTACTGGTGATATAGAAGGAGATATTTCCGTAGAGAATGAGCTTAATTCATCCGAAATCGAAGTCGGAACGGCAGATGTCGGCGACATTGAGGTTGACCTAGGAAATGAAACAACCGGGCCTTATTCAGAGAATGAGAACGAGGTCAGAATTTCAATGGATCGAGACATAGACATCGACAACGATGCAGATGTTGAAAACGAGCTAGAACTTGATGCCAACACAGGAAAGAATCGCGTTCACAACAACACTGTTGTTGGAGATGTTCGAACCGGAGATGTTTCCCTAAGCGCTGATTTCTCCAATGTGCTTAATCAGGGAGAAATTGATTTGGGCGGACTTGGTGAAATGGACATCGAGGGAGACTTCGGAAATGAGCTAACCGGTCCAAATTCTGAAAACAGCAATGAGCTCGACATTGATGCTGACGTCGATGTAAATATCGATAACAATGCCGATATTGAAAATGAGCTTGAAGTTGATGCCAACACTGGGAAAAACTGGATTGGCAAAAACACTGTTGTTGGTGATGTTGAGACAGGAAGTGTAGATCTTTCTTTTAGCGTTACCAACATGGCCAACTAGTCCCCTGGATTAGACATTAGCGAGGACTCCGGTGTGAGTATGTCGAACACCTGGGTCCCGCAGATGTCGAATTAATTAACACTAATAATCAAACAATGGAGTGGCCATGACAAAGGTTTATAGGAAAATGAAAAAAATTATTGCTGGAATAATGATTCTGGTCTTTGTGTCATTCTATTCATTACCAGCATTTGCTGCTGGTAATATTGGCCCGACCGGCCCACAGGAACCAACCGGAGCTATCGAACCAACTGGGCCGCAAACTCAAACTGGAGCTATTGAACCGACAGGTCCGCAGACACCGACAGGTCCGCAGGAAATTATTTCAAACCCGATTGTGGAAACTTCGGGGACAGAGAATCAAACTGAACAAAATCTATCAAATAATTTTACCGGATCAAATTCTGAAAATCTAAATGATTCAAACTCTTCGGCCGACGCGAATATAAATCTTACGAATAATGCCGAGGCCGACAACGATATTAGTGCCAATTTAGTTACCGGTCAAAATGGAATTGGATCAAACACGGTGGTCGGTAATGTATCCACTGGCGATATCAACGGAAATGTTTGTGTTATTAATGCCCTAAATTCCTCGCTCGGGCCAGACGATTCTATTGGCGGACAGTCGATTAATACTTCAGGAATGAATGGCATCACTCTCGCTCCAGCTGATACCAGGCTAAACCTTCAAAATGCAACGACCGGCGAAAATTCGGAAAATTCTAATGTTTTTAATGGCGGACAAGTTATCGATTTTTTCGAAGTTAACGATGCAGCCGCGAATAATTCTATTGAAATTGATGCTGATACTGGCAACAACGAAATTTCCAACAATACCAAAGTCGGCGAGCTTCAGACCGGAGATATTGCCATCGCTGCAAATTTAATTAACCTTTTAAACATTTCTCCGGAAATTGCACTTTCAATTGACTTTTGGAATCTTTTCGGCGGGCTTGTTGGGGATATCACTATCAGTGAAGCAAATGATATTACAGGTTCAGATTCAGAGAATAAAAATTTGGTCAATCTGGATGGCGGGGAAGACATTTCGATCAGCAATAATTCTGAAACCAATAATAATATTAACTTGAGCGCCAATACCGGAGGCAATGCCATCGGTTCAAATACGGCAATTGGCGATATAAAAACCGGTGACTCAACAATCAAAAACACACTGGTGAATGTCGCCAATATCATTACTGCACCGGTTTTTTATCTGGTGAATGTCTTTGGTACATGGACCAGTGGAGCACTCCTTGGTATCGATCCATCGATGATATTTATTAATGAAATCAACAATACAACAGGAACCAATTCGGAAAATTCCAATCTTGTTACTGCTGAAAATAATGCTGACCTATCGATCGAAAACAATGCTTTAATTAATAACAATTTGAATATTAAGGCCAACACCGGCAACAACAAAATTTCTAACAATACTGTTGCTGGCGGGCTCTCGACAGGTGATATAAAGCTCGCGTCCAATGTAATTAATATTTCCAACCTGGTTGGAAAAGGCGCAAAAGCCTTCGCTCTCCGTATCATCAATATCTTCGGCAACTGGTGTGGTGGCGGAGACGGCAAGGGTGGAGGTGGCGATGATAATAATGGTGGTGGCGAGAGTGATGGCAGCGATGAAAATGGTAGCGGACAGGGAGGCGGCGGTTTTTCGGAAAATCCAAGTGATACTGGCAGCAGCCTGGGTGGGTTTATCGGAAATGCAAAACCTTTGGCCAAACTCGCATCTTTCGAGCAAAGCAATGTTCTTCCGGACGCAGGCGGAAATTTAACAACAACTCAAAATAATCCCGTAGTTAAATCGATGACCACAACCACTTCCAGGAGTGCCAAGGAGTTTATCTATTGGATTGCAGCAGCTAGTGCCGTTCTTATTCTCTGGGGATCGATAGAATATTTGGCCTACAGAAAAATGAAAAAAATATAAGAAGATATACAAAACTTTAGTTAAGCTTGCGCTGCCACTCCGCGAGAGTGGCAGCGCCGGCTAATCGCTCTCCATCGCAAAAGCCAGCTGGCCCTGCGAGCTGCTTACCGATAAAACTGGCAAGCTAGCTATCCCCCGGCTACTTGCGACAACCACCTTCTCAACCTCAACCTGAAATCCGAGCTGAGCCCTCGGGAATCGGCGAAGGTTGATCGGCGCGTTCGTGAGCCTCCTGCCGCCTGGTTGATGAAAGCTAATGGCCTCCAGGAAATTCAGCCAGTATCCAACCCACTTTTCCTGGTACCATACCTTCACCCAGACTTCCTCCGTCCTCACCCCGAATGGCTCATCGGTAGTCTCACCGAAATAGTACCCCACCGGCAGCTGTATTGACTTGTTCTTGTCCGGCTCGCCATCGATGGTCGGGCCAAGGACATACATGGCAATGGCATGGCCCACGTTGGGTCTGACATGCAGATCGATGTCATCCGGCAAACGAATGCCTCCGGGCAAGTATTGCATTCACCGAGCCTCTTTCTTTCGGTTTGGTTTGGCACGCTATATCAGTATATACCAAATTTTTAAAAATAAAAAAACCGCCTAAGCGGGATTATTGATGGAATGTATTGTTGCTGGTTAGAAATATTATCGTGAGCCCAAATGAATGCGTTTATATTTCTAGTATAAGAATCAAAACAATTTATAGGGACAACTTTCCACGCAGTTCAATGGCTAGCTCAATTTACACCTACCTAAAACGCTTTTTATAAATTCATCTTTAGCTTTTGAATAAGCTTTCCGATCATTTTCGTATTTTATTGCTAGCTTTTGCTTTAGATTTTCATATTCTTTTAGCACATCCCTATCCGCCCTTAAGTAATCCCTGAATACTATTGTTTCTCTATATTTTGTACCCTCAATTTCCATAATGTGTATAAAATGAGTTATATAATCCGGTTTAATCTGACCCGGCTTTACTGGCACGCCTTTTCTCATGAGAATTTCACCGTCCGCATTGTCTTCCTTTATTGTATAGCTTGGAAACTTCAATATCTTTTCTTTTATCTTATTAATATCTTCAAGTGAATCAACGCCAACAGCAATATCAATTATTGGTTTTGCAGATAAACCGACAATGGAGGTAGAGCCCACATGTTCGATCGATTTTGCCACATCACCAAATATTTTTTCTAAAATTGTTTTTTCCTTATTAAACTCGTCCCGCCATTGCGGATTATATTTTTCGACTTTAACAAAACCCTTTTTAAGACCAATTTCTTTTTTCATTAGAAGTATTTTTCTAAAGACAGAAAATGATTCATATTCTAAGTATGAATCATTTTAACGTTCGAGATAGTTCAATTTGATAAATAATTTTCTTGAAGGTGGCACGATATCATAGTCTTTCAATTGTCCAATGGGTATCCATTCCAACTTTTGAATGCCAGGACTTAATTTTTCTTTTCCCCCAACATACTCACATAGAGTATCGAGATAAATAAAATGTTTCTCTTCCCCGTCAACATCTTTTTTAATTTCTGTGTCCCAGGATAACCTTTCAGAGATTTTAATATCTATGCCAGTCTTTGCTTTTACTTCTTGAGTGATAACATCTTCGGGACTTAGGCCTGCACTTAGCTCGCCGCCAAATAAATACCAAGTTTCTTTATATGGTAATGAGCCGTCTGGTTTTTTACGCATTAAAACTGAATCACCTTTTTTAACAACACCGATTACTAAAATTTTCGTTTTCATAATCTTATAATGACAGTTCTAGCGTTATTTTTCCATATATAATAAAAAGACTAGCCTTGGACTAATCTTTTTTTGGTAGACCCGATAGGATCTCGAGCATCGCTTACACTCCCTTGGAAAACCCTCGGTTTTCCAGTTTTCCGACCCCTTCCCGTTCGAATCCTCAGCTTTAACTCACTAAATAAAAAATCACCATTAAGGCGACATTTTTGGTGGGGCACAATCCAAGAAGTAAGAAATATCGTTATGAATTCAAATGAGTATATCTGTATTCCAAAGATGAGAATTAAATCTCTCCATATTTAGCGGCTATTTGCTTTTCCACCATTCTGTATAACATAGATTGATAGTATGGGACTCCAGTGTGATGACAACAAGTTGTCATCACACTGGCAGCTCTGTCGAGTCGGACTTCATCAGCGGCAGTCTGGGCAAAGCCCACCCTCGAGGTACTGCGTGCGAACCGCTAGTCTGCACCTCGAACATCGCATCGCGGCACCGCTCAGCAATAACGCAGTCTCGTCCATGAGCTCGGTCTCCTCGAGATACGGGCTTTTGCCAGCAGTCGCCCCTGGCGGGTCGTTACTCGTCGGGGTACGTGTTAAATGCCCCATTTGAACAGCCTCCCTTCACTTGTCGTCCGTCGGCCACTACAGAATTGCATACTTTATACTAATAGTCAATAACATGAGATAGTTCTGACCTATTTTTTGGTATAATAAAAAGACTAGTCTAGAACTAATCTTTTTATTGGTGGACCCTATCGGATTCGAACCGATGACCTCCACAGTGCAAATGTGGCGCTCTACCAACTAAGCTAAGGGCCCAGATCGACGTAATGATAGCATAAACGGGGCTATTTATCAACCTTATACACCCTCATCCCAACAGTAATTAATATGGGTTTTGGGAATATAAATATGAATACACTGCGTAGAGAACTCCAATGACTAAAAGAGCAATAATAGATCCAATTACGAGCCCTCTATTTTTCTTTACAATGCCCCAGATCAGGCATGAGAGCGAAACTATGATTAGAATCAAACCTGTTAACATTTGCCCTCCAAAATTTTGATTATCTGTGCTTAAAACTTCACTACATACCAAAATGCACTTAATATTTTAATGTATTGTGAATGATAGCGTTATGACTTTATAAATATATTTTTATGCAAACCGCGCCTTGAACTGCGTATGCAGCTAACGTGTCGAGGTGATAGCAATAGAATGAATCAGCTCGTTATTGAAATAAACATTCAGATCAAACTGCCCGACTTCATTAAATTGAAAACCCGTCCCTTTGCCCGGGTTGGAAATTGTTTGTTTTTCGGTAACAAACGCTCTTTCACCAGTCTCTTGGTTTATGACCTCTACCCAAAACTCTCCCGTGGTTCCTTTGGTATCGGTAATATCTACCTCGATTGACATTCCTGCTTTGAATTCAGTGGTAGGCACAGGAATATTATCTGGACCGGGCGGCGTCCCGGGTTTCATTTGGCCGATTTCAATTTTGTCAAAATATTTTGTGTATGATGGCTTCACAGCACAAATTTTGGATTTACATAGCAGGCCATCCTTGCAATCTTTGTAGGTTGCGCAGCTGCTTCCGACTTCGCCATTCGTACACCTTCCACTGGAGCAAAAATCGGTTTTGCAGTCCTCTTTGACACTGCAGGTCGAGCCCAATTTGCCCGAGGAACAAACACCCGATATACAACTTGTACCTTCGGTACAGCGGTTGTTTGCTTTGCAAGCCTGGCCCTCGGGGACCTTTTTGATGAAATAATACCAACCGGCAAATCCGGCACCAGCAAGAATGATTACGCCCAAAACTACAGAGATAATTATTATCGCGGTCTTGTTCATCTTCCTCCTTATTATTTTTTGTTATCTAGAATTTAACTACATACCAAAATGCTGCTACAATCACGAGTACCCCAACAATTTTCCAAAAAGTATAAGTTCCATATGCACCGAGCACTTTTTCAACGGAAGGAAAACGCATCGTATTGTCGGTGATCCATTTTGCATATTTAATAAGAAGATAACCGAATAATATTAAAGCGATAAAAATTAAATATTTCATATTCAGTCCTTAGTTATTAGTCCATAGTTTTAGTGATTCTCCCACAGCCCACTTTGCAAAATCACTGGCATTCGATTTTAGGAATTCTTCGGGTTTCATCCATGTCACAATATGGTCATCTTCGATTGATTCAGCTTCGTTAATCTTATCCAATTTGGCCAAATAAAACGTGCCTAGCTTATTCATTGATTCCCTGCCTTCTTTCTGAAAATATTGATTTGCGTTTCCTAAATATTTCAAATCGCAAATATCGCATCCTGATTCTTCGTAAGTTTCTCGAACCACTGTTATCTTTGGGTCTTCATTATTATCAATCCCACCTCCGGGTAAGTGAAAGGAACCATTCACATTTAAACATAAAATCTGCCCCGATTCATCAGAAACTACCGCATAAGCCCCTGGCCTTTCTCGATATGTTCCGAGTGGTTTTGTTCCGAATTGAAATATTTTATTTGACATTAGAAATTAGTAATTAGTCATTACAAACCTTGGGTTTGCTCTCACTCTTCTCTCCATGACAGAATCGCATAAGATCCTGTGGTTGGATATTCTGGGGGCGGGCTTAACGTGAGGTATGGGTCATAAGTTTGCAATGTATTTCGATAACCGGCGATAACAGTACTTCCCGAAACCCACGACCATGTCCAGTACTGATTTGTTGAAATGCTTCCATATATGGAAATGGAGCTTTTGACAGGTCCTTTGCTATCAGGATACCAGACATGGCCGGTTTGGGACAGAAGGGCCGCGTCAATTTCCAACGATGAAACTGCATAATCGGGTATTTCAATATTACCCTGGGAAACAAGACCAATTGAGGCAGTGCCATCTTTGGCTCCGTACAACAAATTATCCTTAATTTTGATCAATGCTGGGCCTGATTTGTCTATATAGGCAGCAATTGTAATCCGGCCATTATATGTACCATCTACCCAAACATTATCATTGACATATACTACTCCGTTTCCAGGCGCATCTAAAGTTCCCAAAAAGTTTGCAGTGATGCCGGTTGACCTCTCACCACTCACCCGGTATTCATCAATCTTTCCATCTGAGCGCAACTTTAGATAATAGCCGCGTGATTTTGAGGAATCCAGATATATACCACCGGTTTTGGACTCGGTTTTTAAGTTGGCAAAATCCACGCTTACTCGATTAAAATCAACCGTCGGCACCGGAAAAACCCAATAGTTTTTTGGTCCCCCATTGCCCCAAACGCCATCATGTAGTTGGCCATCTCCACCAAAACTTGATGTCGGCCTATATGTTGCCGAAGATGAACTGATAATTCCATTTGCTGTTCCGTCAAAATGCACTCCGACATTGGAATGAACAGGGCCGTTTGTTGTTTCATTTACACCAAACCAGCATTCAGTATTTGTCAAAAATGCGTATCTTGCAAATGAGGGCATGCCAAGATCTGCCAGAACAATCCTATCCATGCTCTCCCCTTTGATTTTTCCGACCGCTTTCACATTCACCACCGCATCTCCAAGCCCAGGTGGGGTTATATACAAGTCATACGTTCCAACTACATTTCCAGATTGATCAGTATAGTCGTGAGCATAAGGTCCATAAGGCCCGTCTCCCTGGGGGCAAACGTTGCCATCGCAATAATCCTTGTTGTCGTGTGCCAAATGCCACATATAATAATTGACTCCTGCTTCGGCTACATCAAGTGCCGAGACTGTCTGCATGTGCAATTTTGCATCCTTTAGGTTGGATAGAGCAAAACCGGCTACCGCCATCGATAACCCCAAAAATAATACCGAAGTGACCATAATCACCGGAAGGTAGGCGCCTTTTTGAAAGCTTATTTTTGACCCTTGCCCGCCTTGAGCAGGGCCGAAGGGATTTTCGATCTTTGGCTTAATGATCATAGGTTTGTTTTAAGATTTCTCAAATTAACCCTGGTTATTGTGGTCACCGCATCCGGGCTTTTGTTCGGATCTTTATCAACCATAATTTGGAATTGCACCATTCTCACAGCATCGGTCGGTACCGGATCAGAAATCTGCGAGCTGGTATCGTTAAAATAACGAAACAAATCTGATCCATTGGTGACGTTTTTGATTATCATGCTTACATTTTCTTCTTCAGGTGGATAATTAAATACCGGCCCAGGCCCCGTGGGCTCTATAATCCCTTTCTTAAATTCACCATTTTCGGAAAAGTATCTAACTTTGCTCGGAGCAGGCTGCTCATCGCCGAGAAGATATGCATAAAATTCGTAGGTATCGGCAGTGGAAGCAATAACCTGTGTACTTCCTCTTGCATTTTTCTCGAAATCACGCATTGCTTTAGCAGCCTCCTCTTGCGAACTGATCGCTTCCTGGCCATAACGGTAGCTTTGGAACCCTCTTACAATCATCGTTGCAACCACGATTCCAATTACGCCAAGAAGCAAGATGACGAATGTCATCTCGACCAAGGTAAATGCTTTTTTTGTGCTAATTTTCATCGAAAACCTATCAAATTTTAGTAATTTTCAAGTTGTAATTTTCCAACCTCGGCTCGTGCCTCGGCCGAGACGGGTGATTTTTGAGTTTTGAATTAGACTATGGTGCCACTATCTCAAACACACCCGGCTGATTGGCAAATTCACCGCCAGGATTTTCGATATAAATATCGTATTTTCCTAGATCAAAAAGCGAAAGATCAAAATCTACATCGATGGTTGTTCCTGACTTGACAGAAATATTTGTGCCTAAAATCTCTTTGGTTGCATTTTTCAATTTTATTATCGGTTCGTTGCTAAAATTTTCTCCGGTGATTGTGAGGGTAGCAATATCACCCTTCACCCCTGTCGGCGGTGTAATTGAGCGTATTCTTGGCGCTGTCGCAGAATCTGTTAAATAAATGATGACCTGAAGAGTAGAATTTGGAGCGAGATGGACGGGTTGAACAGGCGAAATTGCTGAAATATATTTATCGGCAGATAAAATTGTAAAATTATAATCATCCCATTCCATGCCAGTAAGCGACAAACTGCCGTTTGCATCAGTCTGTTGATCTTGTGAGTATTTATGGGTAACGGGATTAAAATATATTTCTTTACTACCCTCAAGATGAAAACTTATATTGGGCACAAGAACCCCATTCAGATCAGCCGTTTGAATATTTAATGTGCTAACTTTATCTATCGTAAGCGTCACATTTGTAACCTGTTGTGCCAAAATATCAATATCCGGTTGAAGCTGGTTGGGATTTTGTGGTGTACGCGGATAGGTCATATCGGTAGAGTATCCATCTTTTGTAACCACAATATGATATTCATTATGCTGATCCGGCGGAAGGCTTGGCACCATGATACAGCCCGTAAGATCGGTTGTGAATTGCATATCCACGGGCGGATCAACATTGGGGTTTTGCAGAGTTGCTTGGGCATCGACAACTGGTTGATTGTTTGCATCGATCACGCACAGATATAAAATACCGGAATTGGTTGGAGTTTCAGCTGCTTTCGCTGAAATATTTGTCGTAAGAGTCGCAAGCGGATCTGGCCGACCAACCTTATATACCTTTACCTCGGCTTTTTTATAGTCATACGGATAGATATCTTGCGGTTTTCCGGGAATGCTTCCGGCCACATTCCCATCAAAGGGATCATCTACATAACTAATTGTCGTATGCACATTATATTGAATATTATTTTCTGTTATTGGTTCATCATCAAGAATCTCGCCCGGAGGATAAATCGTTCCGTGTATAGTCGCCAATGAATCGTAGGGCAAATTGCGAATATCCTCCATTTTTTCATTCGCAATAGCTACAGCTGCTACTTTGGCCTTTGCCATCAAGATCCCTTTTTCCGCTGCCATAAATGAGGAAACGATAGCAGTTGCAACCAAAGCAATCACAATAAAATCAACCAAAACCTCAATTATGGTAAAACCACTGGTCTTGTTTTGCTTTTTAGCTCGATACTTGATACTTGATATTTGATGATGGCAGATGTTCCCTCTCTTCCACATCTACAATGATACTACTTTAGGATCAAAATTAAAACCGAAAATGCAATAAATATTGCTTGTATTGAAAGCCCCAAAAATGGGCCAATTTTTATCGCCTGAATCTTGTCGTGAACATAATGCATTTTGTCCCCAAACCAAGTCTTTTGAAAATTCTTTTTCCAAAAAGGGGCTACGTCGAGAATGTCAGGCAAAAGACAACCAAATGCTCCCGAAATAAACGCAACTGGATGACTAATTTTGTCATAAAAAATCACAAACAAAACAACACCAATTAATATATCCAACAGAATTAAGACGTTTTGCCGCAATGTAAATTTGCCATCATCGGTCGTGTCAAAATGGGGAATTGAGTCGAGAATAAAATGCAAAATAAATCCGGCGAAAAAAGCAGGAATTGGCGAATTAATGTATTCGCCGGCAATACCACCAATAAATCCATGAGTTGCAAAAAGTATTTATTCCCCCTTTAATTGCTCAATAAATATTCTGTAAGCATCGGGGGTAGCTAGCAGTTTTCCAGTTCCATTTTCAAATTCTGTGATTCGCAAATCGGTAAATGGTGCATCCACCTCATAATCATTAGCTTCGTCTTCGGTCATCAGCACCATGGGTGATCCAGCACTTTCTTTGTTTCCCGGTGCGCGGTTATCCCAAACTATCCCTCCCCAGGTCCTTACCAACGAAAGGCCGTCTATTCCTGACGGAAATTTTGCTTTTACTTTACCTTGACGAATCCAGCCCGATTCATCACCAAGCACTTCCGGCTCAATTTGCCGCTCCTCAGTATCTGGCCCCACATCTTCCGGTCCGGGTCTGCGTCCGATGTTTATTCCGAATACCATATTTCCTCCAAAATTTTGATTATAATTAACAGATAAATGAGACTGATAGCTTGCTATAAGTTTTGTCGAATGGCCTGCCATAAGCAAATGAAGCGAGTCGAATGGTGGACCTACCGGGAATTGCCCGTCTCGCTTTGGCGCAGCCGAGGCGGAAACCCGAAACTGAGCAATACGCCCCGTACCACATCTTGGTGGACCTAGCGAGAGTCGAACTCGCGTCTCCACAATGCGAATGTGGAATCGTACCGCTAGACCATAGGCCCAAATGGGTACGGGGTAAAAATGCCTGCTACCTGCCCCGTATTGAACTCTGTTCTGATACTGGGGTGCCGTTTAACTATAGGCCCATTATCAGTATTAATATAGCGCTCGAAGCTAAATTTTTCAAGATCGAAACTAAACAATTCCTTCGGATTCGCGATTTAGTTCATCAAAGAATTTAATCATAAAATCATGCCGCCTTTTAGCGATGCGTCTTCCCTCTTTTGTGAGGAGTTTGTTTTTAACCTTCGACATGTGCAAGATGAACTCGCGGTAAGCAGTATCTTCCTTAGTATATTCGAATTCTTTTCCGAGCTTGGGTTTCGGATCATGCACACGGGAACCTATTTCACCTGCAAATACGAATGAGCGAGCCACTCCGATTGCGCCGCAATTATCCAATTTATCTGCATCAAAAAGCACTTTTGCTTCTATTGTTTCAGGAATTCCGCCCTTTTTTGATCTGTGGCGTTCAATGCAATGGGCTACGGAATCAATAAATTCTGGTTCGAGCTCGTATTTCGTAAGGATCTGCCTAGCTTTTTTCGCCCCAAGCTCGGCATGACAGATTTCTCCCTTAGACAACCGCTCTTCATCGCGGGCAATATCGTGGAGCAAGGTTGCATAATGCAAGACTCGTATGTCTGCCCCTTCATCTTTGCCGATATGTAGTGCCATTTTAAGAACTCTCTCAGTATGATCAAAATCATGACACCCGGGCGATTTCTCAAAAATGTTTCTGACTTCTTTTTCGATTGCTTTGATTTTATTCATAGATATATTCTAACAAAAAAATCCATTTGGTGGGCGTGAGAGGAATCTCACGCGCTTCGCTTTTCAGAACCCTCGGTTCTGAATTATCTCCTACACGGGAAACTTCTGTTTCCCGACCCCTTCCCGGGTCCGATTCTAAATTACAAAAAAATAGCCAGTAATAATACTGCCTATCTTTTTGGTGGGCGTGAGAGGAATCGAACCTCTGACCTCGGCTTTATCAGAGCCGCGCTCTAACCAACTGAGCTACACGCCCATGCAAATGGATTTTTACACAGAAATGATACCAAAAAACCAGCTACTTATCAACAGACTAAAAAATCCGCTTAAATTTTGAAGCGGATTTTTTAGTGTTGTCAAAATATTAACAACTAAATAGTGATACTGTACGTCTTTGCCTTGAGATATTACTACATCAAGGACTTTAACACTTTCGATCATCCGAAGATGACCAAGTGACCGACCTAAGCCGAAATAAATTTCGGCTTGCTCCTTAGAAAGGAGGTGATCCATCCCCACCTTCCGATAGGGATACCTTGTTACGACTTAGTCCTGATCACCGATCCTGCCGTGGTACCCTGTTGGGTCCTTCGGGCATTACCGGCTTTCCTGACTTGACGGGCGGTGTGTACAAGACCCGAGAACGTATTCACCGTGGTATGGCTGACCCACGATTACTAGCGATTCCGGCTTCATGAGGGCGAGTTGCAGCCCTCAATCCGAACTGGGGGTAGGTTTGATAGGATTAGCTCCGCTTTACAGCTTAGCGACCCTTTGTTGCTACCCATTGTAACACGTGTGTGGCCCAGGACGTAAGAGCCACGCTGATCTGACGTCATCCCCACCTTCCTCCGACTTAACGCCGGCAGTCTCGTATGAGATATTTAACATACAATAGGGGTTGCGCTCGTTCACCGACTTAACGGGACACTTCACAGCACGAGCTGACGACGACCGTGCAGCACCTGTCATCCGGCTCCTTACGGCACTCTCCCATTTCTGGGGGATTCCGGAGATGTCAAGTCCTGGTAAGGTTCTTCGCTTGTCGTCGAATTAAACCACATGTTCCACCGCTTGTGCGGGTCCCCGTCAATTCCTTTGAGTTTTAGCCTTGCGGCCGTACTACCCAGGCGGCATACTTAACGCGTTAGCTTCGAAACTCAGAGGGTCGATACTCCAAATTCCTAGTATGCATCGTTTACAGCGTGGACTACCGGGGTATCTAATCCCGTTCGCTCCCCACGCTTTCGCTCCTCAGTGTCAGGTAATGCCCAGCAGACTGTCTTCACCATTGGCGTTCCTTACGATATCTACGCATATCACTGCTACACCGTAAGTTCCATCTGCCCCTGCATACCTCAAGACTTGTAGTTTTGGATACGGTTCTTAGGTTGAGCCTAAGCATTTCATATCCAACTTACAAATCCACCTACGAGCTCTTTACGCCCAATAAATCCGGATAACGTTTGCACCCTACGTATTACCGCGGCTGCTGGCACGTAGTTAGCCGGTGCTTATTCATCTGGTACCTTCAAGATTATTCCCAGATAAAAGAAGTTTACGATCCGAAAACCTTCATCCTTCACGCAGTGTTGCTGCATCAGAGTTGCCTCCATTGTGCAAAATTCCCAACTGCTGCCTCCCGTAGGAGTATGGGCCGTGTCTCAGTCCCATCGAGGCTGGTCACCTTCTCAGGCCAGCTACCCGTCATCGCCTTGGTGAGCCATTACCTCACCAACTAGCTGATAGGAACAAGGCCTCTCCCCAAGCGCGTAAAGCTTTGATCTTTCGATATTATGCAGGATTACCCATCCTTTCGGATGGCTATCCTTCACTCGGGGGTAAGTTCCTTGTTATTACTCTCTCGTCTGCCGCTATGTCGCTCGACTTGCATGTGTTAGGCACACTGCCAACGTTAATCCTGAGCCAGGATCAAACTCTCCGTGTAGAGAATCTGACTTAGCCCTAATAATAGTACTAAACCAAAAAATTCTTTTGAAATTGACGTACATGTATCACTATTTAGTTGTCAAAGTGCGTTTTTTCGGGAAACAAATACATAAGTTTCTAGCAACAGAAACCATAACCCCTTCGATTTACTCCCTAGATTTTATTAAATCTGAATCGATATTATCGAAAAAAATCATTTCTGTCAACACTAGTTCATGGTTGTGGAAAAAATGGTTGGACAGAATATATTGTAATTTGTAATGTTGGGATAGTAAGGGAGGTTTTGCCAATGATAAGAGGGGTCAAGGTCTGGGGGTCACCTGGACAGCCCAACCCGCAGATCTCGCGAACCCGTCCCCCTAGACAGTACAGGCTACGAACACAATGGGGAAAGCGCTCGAACCGACGAAAAACAACAATCCCATCATCTGGTTCTTTCGTCCCTGTTGAAGCCCTGCCCACCGGTATGGTCCGCCTGTCTTTCTAGACACGAATCCCCAACACAAACGTGGCCATCCCCGGCCGCAAGAACCGACCTGTTGGCACATACCCCCGCTGCAGGTTAGTTTTTTTGTTAGTTGGGCAAACTATTATAATCATTGTCAATATTATCCACAATAATTTGCTAGTTTCACACTATATTTTTCTGCAAACGTATTAAAACCTCCACGATCGTGGAGGTTTTAATACGTTTTTTGATAATTTTAATATAGTTTCTTAAAAAGAAAAAAGGGGACTATTTACAAGCCGGCCGTATTGAACCCTCTTTTATCGCCTCTTTTCTTACTGCTTCTGCCACAGCTTTAGCGACTTTTTTATCGATTGGGTTGGGAAGAATTTTATCAATGGCTGGAGACTCGACGTAACTTGCCAGTGACATCGCCGCAGCATTCAGCATTCCGGGAGTTATTTTTATTGCTTTGGCATCGAGTGCGCCGCGGAAAATCCCCGGGAACGCAAGAACATTATTGACCTGATTTGGATAGTCCGATCTTCCAGTGGCCACAATTTTTGCTCCGGCCTTCTTTGCCTCAACCGGATCAATTTCCGGTACAGGGTTAGCCAAAGCAAAGATGATTGGATTATTGGCCATCTTTTTAACCATTGTGGCCTTGAGTACATTGCCCACAGATAAACCGATAAAAACATCCGCTCCGCAAATGATTTTATCCAGATCACCACAGATGTTCCCCTCGTTGATTATATGATTCAAATCCTCTTTGTATTCGTCTAGGTCTTTGCGATTTCTGCATACAGCCCCCTTTGAATCCAGGGTGATGATATTGGCTTTGCCCTTTGTAAATTCGTCGATTGCTAGAGCGACGGCATGGCCGGCGGCGCCAACGCCATTGATTACGATCATGCAATTTTCCAATTTTTTTCCAATAACTTTTGCTGCATTTATTAATCCTGCCAACACAACAACGGCTGTACCGTGCTGGTCGTCATGCATCACCGGAATTCCTAGATTCTGCAATTTTTTCTCAATTTCAAAGCATCTTGGCGCTGAAATATCTTCCAGATTTATGCCGCCAAAGGATGGCGCTAAATATTTTACAGCTTTGACAATTTCATCAGTGTCTTGCGTGTCAAGACAAATTGGAATGGCATCCACTCCTGCAAATTCTTTAAAGAGTATCGCCTTTCCCGCCATTACCGGCTGTGCCGCTTCCGGACCGATGTTACCAAGCCCAAGAACTGCCGATCCGTCTGTCACGACTGCAACAAAATTGCTTCGAGAGGTATATTCCCAAATTTTACATTCATTTTTTGCGATTTCCGAAGATACTGCGGCAATGCCCGGTGTGTAGAAAATCGCCAAGTCTTCGGCATCTTCGATCTTCGCTTTGCTTTTAATCTCGATTTTACCTGCAAGCTTCCGATGTTTTTTTAGTGATTCTTTTCCAAAGTTCATGGTTCATCCTATTATTTCAGATTTAGATTCAAATATCTTTGTGATTATTTCTTCAATTTCCTGCTCTGTGATTGTAATATTGTCCGGTGAGAATAAGCTGAAAACGTCTTGGGCAAGTTTGCCTATCTCATCTTTTTTCGCGCTTATTGTGCCAACATTATTAAATATATTTTTTTTGCACTTAAGCGAGGCAAATTTCTTTTTTTCATCAACGCTCGAGAGCGTAATATTTATGCATTTTTCCGGCGCATATTTATCCCTCAAAACCGACAGGCCTCCATCATATATTTTCATACCCGAATTAATGATTATGACCCGTTTACACAACTCTTCAATATCTCCCATATAGTGGCTGGTCAATATCATCGTCGTCTTTTTTTCTTTGTTAATTTTTGAGAGGAAGCTTCTAATTGCTTTTGCTGAAATTACATCAAGCCCAATTGTCGGTTCATCCAGAAATATCACTTTGGGATCGTGAAGCAAAGACGCAGCCAATTCGCACTTCATTCGTTCGCCAAGAGACATGCTTCGAAGCCGATTATTAACTATACTCCCCATGTCCATGGTATCAATCAAAAGTTCAAGGTTTTTTTTATATCTCAAGTTGGATATTCCATATACCTCTTTAAGCATTTTAAAAGAATCAATAGCGGGCAAGTCCCACCACAACTGATTTTTCTGTCCCATAACTATTGATATTTGGCGCAGATAATTATATTTTCTCTCCCATGGAACATAACCCAATACTTTGGCTTCTCCGGATGTGGGATGAATTATTCCGGATAATATCTTTAAAAATGTTGTCTTTCCTGCTCCGTTCGGCCCGAGAAATCCAATAAACTCCCCTTCCTCAATCGAAACTGCCAAATCTTTTACCGCTTCTTTAATTTCTTTATCCGGATGGAAAACATCGCCAAAATTAAATCGGGTTTTGACAAAATTTTTGCATATATTTTTTGATTCGATTATTGGCATACTAGCTCGATGCGCTCCCATAATGTTTAAGCCCTGCCTTCCAAACCAATGAAACGATAATTCCAAATACCAATGTAATCGCGAACATAAATATAATATACAACGTACGTGGCGGATAAAACAGGGTAGCGACGGGAACATAAGAAACCGTCAAAATTGGCACCAGCACCATTAGAAGGAATTTCAGATAAAGCGGAAAGATATTGACGGGATATCTCATAAATTGAGATAAGCGGTTTAAAATATCCGTCAAAGACCAAAGTTTGATAAACCAAAAAGCCGGAACAACAGTAATAATTTGGATGAAATAATACAGAAGCAACGCACAAACGAACAAAGCAATAAACCATATTAAGTTCGTAAAGCCAATGGCAATTCCCGATTTCATTGCAGCATAGAATACTAGCGGTACCGAGAAAAACAAATTAATAAATTCATATATTTCCGGCTTGCTTATCGAAACCAAGATGAGCGGATTGACCGGTTTTGCCAAATAAAAATCCAGATCCCCCATCCGGACTAGGTCTCGGCCAATGGTTTGTACGCCTCGGCGATACCAAATCGTGCTGACAGTAATAATGATTTTCGAAAAAGCAAAGAGGAATAATACCTGATAAAAATTCCAATCCCCAAGACTTTTAACGTTTGCAAAAATCACTCCGAAAAAGACAATTGAAAAAAATAAATCAGATACCTGAAACAAAACCGAGGAAATGATATATCCGTTAATCTTAAGATCCCTGATAAGCGAATTTCGGAACAATATTACATTTATTTTCAAATATTTCATCATCTGCCTACCCCCGTGTATCGTTTAAGTCCGCCTCGGTAGACAAGGTAGAAAATAAAATACAAAATCAAAATCCAAATGATCATTTGGGCCCAGCTCGAAAATAACTCTGTAATTGTAAATTTACCCAGAAAAACCCTTGAGGGAAAATCGAACAAAAATCTCGCCGGTAAAACATTTATCCACTTCAACGCGGCAGGCAAAAAAGCTAAAGGAAAAAGCCCTCCACCAATCATAGAAATGATCCAGTTGGCTAGACCTTTATTTGCCCGCTGATCGCCAAAATAAAAAGTCAGTGATTGAATAATTAAATTGATCAATAAATTCATGGCAAAACCAATGATTATGGTTATAACAAAAAACACAATGTTGGCTACTGAAGTAATCAGCAGATAATCATGGGCAAAAATGACAATTAAAGCCAAAAACGGCGCAAAAATAATTAAAGAGAGAAGAACATCAGCAGCAGTTGATAAAAGATATGAGGCGATTACATTCCATGGGCGCACAAGCATGTTTGTAAAAAAACCATTCCAGATATCTTCTCCCAGATACAAAGAATCTGTTACCTCTATCCGGTAAATAAATGAGGTAATCAAATAATAGGTGACCGTGCTTTTTAGTGAATAGCTCGCAATTTCGGCAGTCCCGGCAGTTGCATAAACCGATTTCCAAACAAGAAAGAAAATAATAAAAAAAACCATGTTAAAAAAGATCGACAAAGTAAAATCGGTCTTGTAGGCGGTGAAGCCTTTAAATTCAGTTAAAAAATGGAAATAATATTTCCTCATATTATCATTTTAGCACTATTAATGAGCTAGATTAATTAAGGTTAGCAAAAGATTAACTTGCCAATGCCGACGACTCCAACATCATAATCTAGCTTTATTTTTCCCCTTTGCTTTCTTTCGTGCTAGCTGCTTTTGGGATCTCGGGTTTCTTAAGAGGGGCGGCTGGCTGCAGTTGGACTGGAGATTGGGGAATGTTCACTGGCGCCGTTTGCTGTTTCTGGCCGGGCAAAAATGCAGAGACGATAATCAGGATAAGCCCAACTGCAAATAAACCCCCGCCTTCGGCCAAATAGAAAATGAAAAAATCAGACCTAAATTTATTATAAAGATCCTGTACTAGACTGGCAAATTCTTTAATTTCAGTCATTCCGAGATTTGGCGTTGGTATATATCTTAATAACAATGATGCAAGCAATGTCAAGATGCCAAAAATCAAAAGGGCGATCCCTGGGATTCGCAATTTTCCTTTCCAGTTTGGCCACATTGCTGCCGAAAGGAGCAACAAGAGAGTCACTATTCCCAAATAAAGCGGTGCTGTGACATGGCGTTTGCCGATGATTTTTTGCGCCTGCTCCAACTCCGGTGGAACTGGGATAACATATTTTTCCTTAATTTGATTGATGAATTCTGAGTCTTGGGATGAAAGTTTTTGGATAGAGAAAGCCTGTTTGATAAGCGACAAGTCGATCGTCATCGTCTTGCTTCCTTTGTCGAGAACATTATTGAAGATCTCGTTTATGTTGTTTTCAACAGTAGTTTTGACTATCTCCGGGGAAATCATTGACATTACATGGGCTATATATTCATCACTTTGAGGTCCAGAATCCATGTTTTGATCCCCACCTTCCTTTTGTGCCAGATAATTCGTGATGGTGCGTGGATCAATTTTCATTAAACGGTTATAAAAATCAACCTTTTCGAATGCGTTTTTATAGTATGTAGGACTTAATATTGTCCGCTCGGAATTAAAATAAAACAGTGCTGCCGGAAAAGTCAGGATAAATATAACCAAGAGCAAAATCGATAGAAATTTACGCATAACCCCTCAACTTTCTAGTCCTTAGATAGTAGTCCTTAGTCTATTTTATCACTCAGGCTATTTGTTTGCTACATTACAGACTATGAACAACCGGCTTCGGACTCGCACTTAATTCTGGACGCAAGTCCAGATTAAGTGCTATATTACCAAAGTGACGATCACATTTTTGATCGTAATTGCGAATCCCGAGCCCGTCGAGGGTGAAGCAATCTTTGCAAAGATCGCCACGGCTTATAGCCTCGCGATGACTATTTAATTTTGGAGGCAGTATGTTTGAAATTTCAGAAATTCATGCTCGCGAAATTTTAGATTCGCGCGGAAACCCTACCATCGAGGTTGATTTGACGCTTAAAGACGGCTCTTTCGGACGGGCAGCGGTTCCATCTGGTGCATCTACAGGATCATACGAAGCAGTTGAACTTCGCGACAGCGGCGATCGATATTTGGGTAAAGGCGTCGAGAAAGCTGTGACCAATGCAAACGGACCTCTTCGCGACGCTCTCACTGGAAATTCATTTGATCAGAAATCACTTGATGAAAAAATGATCGAGCTTGACGGTACAGAGAATAAAGGCAAATTCGGTGCTAACGCGATTCTAGGAATATCATTAGCTTTTGCCCATGCCGCCGCCAAATCCAAAAATATTCCTCTCTACAAATATTTCGGTGAAATTGCAGGAAATTCTCATTTTCGATTGCCGGTACCGATGATGAATATTCTAAATGGCGGCCAACACGCTGAAAATTCGACTGATCTTCAAGAGTTTATGATCATGCCTGCCGGCGCTCCAAGCTTCAAAGAAGCGCTGCGATACGGCGCCGAAGTATTTCACAATTTGAAAAAAATTTTGAAGGCCAAAGGACTCAATACTTCTGTTGGTGATGAAGGCGGGTATGCCCCCACGCTTAAAAACAATGAGGCAGCAGTCGAAGTTATCCTCGAGGCAATCAAAGCGGCCGGTTACGAAGCCGGGAAGGATATTTACATCGCCATCGACGGTGCTGCAACCGAACTTTACAAAGATGGCAAATATGAACTCAAATCCGAAAATCGAGCGCTTACATCAGAGGAAATGGTCGGTTTCTATGAGGACTGGCTTACTAAATATCCAATAATCTCGATCGAGGACGGCCTTGCGGAAGATGACTGGGATGGCTATAAATTGATGACAGATAAACTCGGCAAAAAAGTCCAAATTGTTGGCGATGATTTATTTGTCACCAACATCAAGCGCCTAAAGGATGGCATCGATAAAGGCGTGACCAATTCGATTCTGATCAAGCTTAATCAGATTGGCAGCGTGACCGAAACGATACAGGCTATCAAGATGGCGGAAGAAGCTGGCTACACAGCGGTAGTTTCACATCGTTCCGGCGAGACAGAGGACACGACAATTTCCGATTTTGTCGTCGGACTCGGCACAGGCCAGATCAAGACCGGCTCGGCTTGCCGCTCCGAACGAATCTGCAAGTACAATCAGCTCCTTAGAATCGAAGAAGAGCTGGGTACAAGCGCAAAATACCCCGGGCTTGAGGCTTTTAAATTTAACAAATAACACCGAAAAGGTGACTATGCAGCCACGAGACGATAAATTCATCTACACCGACGGAATCGACTATTCCAAGACGTCTGCGGATTCCGTTTGGGGAACTGAAGAGAAAATCACGTCGAAAATTATTGACGAAACTGTTACTTCAGGAAAATGGCTAAATCTTTGTGCTGGCGATGGACGGTTCAACAATCGCCTTCTTTCACTCGCCAATCAGGTTATCGCAGCAGATATTGATGAAAGCGCATTAGAAAAATTGACAAGAATCACGCCAAAAGAGTTGGAAAAAAAACTTAAGACAAAGATACTGAATGTGACCGAGAAATTTCCATTCAAAGATGCGGAGTTTGACGGAATATTCTGCTCCGGCACATTACACCTGTTCCCTGAGGATATTCTTCGCAAAATCTTCAATGAAATGGATCGGGTGCTAAAGCCAAATGGTAAAATAGTCATTGATTATGCAGCCGATATTCGAAGAGAATACCCGAACGGTTCGCTCTGGGTAATCGAAAACGAGCCCAATTATTCTCTCAAAGACGCCAAAGAATTGCTTTCAAAAATGTTTTCAAACTATTTAGTGGAAATGTTCGCTGACAAATCAGAGCCAGAAAGAGTGTCGTTTAACAACAAAGAATATCAATTTTCCTCCAATTTCATTTTAATCAGAGCACGGAAAAAATGACCAAGCCAAAAGTCATTTTAATCATTTTGGATGGGTGGGGAATCGGCGAAAAGGATGAAGATAACGCCATTCACCTCGCTAAGACTCCTAATTTCGATAAACTCTGGGAGTCTTTTTCTCATGGCAAGATAAAGACCTCCGGCGTTGCTGTTGGTTTGCCGGCAGGGCAAATGGGCAATTCCGAAGTAGGCCACCTAACTATCGGCTCCGGTAGAGTAATTGATACTGATCTTGTCAAAATTTCTAAATCGGCAGAAAGAGGAGAGTTCTCCGCAAATCACGCATTTAAATCCGTATTTGACCATGTGAAAAAGTATGATAGCATCTTACACATTCAAGGTTTGATCGGTCCAGGTGGCGTTCATTCTCATTCCAACCATTTACTTGCAATCCTCAAGGCAGCAAAAGCTACGGGCATTGAAAAAATTGCACTCCATGCATTTACCGATGGCCGCGACACAGACGCCAAAAGTGCGAACAAATATCTAAAAGAGTTAGAAAATGCTATTGAGGAAATCGGCGTTGGCTTTATAGCTACGGCAGTCGGCCGGTTTTATGCCATGGATCGCGATGATAATTGGGATCGTTTGAAAGTTGCCGAGGATGCGATCTTCGGCGGAGTTGCAAAAACGGTTGTCCGTAAAAAACCATCCGAAATTATGGAGGAATTATATGAATCAGGCATCACCGATGAACATATCGAACCGCACATTTTTCTAGATGAAAAAGGCAATGGTTATAAAATTGGAAAAAATGACGGTGTCATATTTATTAATTTCCGCGCTGATAGAGCCAGAATGTTTTCGAAAAAAATTCTCGAAAAACAGGAGGAACTCAATCTGTTTTTTGTCACTATGACTGACTACGGCAAAGATATTGATAGCGTCATCGCTTTCCCGCCAGATAACATTGAAGATACTTTGGCCGATATTATTTCTGAAAATAATCTTACCCAATCTCACATTGCTGAGACCGAAAAATTTGCGCATGCAACCTATTTTCTAAACGGCGGCGTCGAAGATGAACACAAAGACGAAAAGTTTATTCTGATCGAGAGCCGCAAAGATATAAAAACCCATGACCTTGCTCCCGGCATGCGAGCTTCTGAAATTGCTGATACAACCGTCGAAGAAATTCAGAAGGGGAGAGATTTTATCTTCGTAAACTTCGCCAATCCCGACATGGTCGGCCACACAGCGGTAAAAAAAGCGGTTATTGAAGCAATTGAGACAACCGACCGAGAGCTCGGAAAACTGGTAGAGACAGCACAAGAAAAAAAGTATGAGATCGTCATATCCGCCGATCATGGAAATGCCGAAGCTCCCGATACTGCCCACACTGTGAATCCCGTCCCCTTGATCTATATTGGCGAAAAGTATTCTAAAGTATCTAATGGCGCCCTTTCCGACATTGCGCCAACAGTTCTTCAACTTCTCGAAATCAATAAGCCCTCGCGTATGACCGGTAAGGGCTTATTGAATTAACTATCTCAAGAATTATTCTACCTGCTTATTTGCGGCTTTTTTCTCCTGGCAACCGCAGGTGCAATCCGGGCCACATGTACAACAATGGATACATGTAGGCTCTTCATGACACGAACATTTTGCATTCTCATCTAGAGGCATACCGCATGCCACACACTTTTCCGGTTCACTAGATTCTGACATATTTCTCCTTTACCCCGAGCGAAGTCGAGGGGTTTGCCCCGAGCCTGCCTGCCGACAGGCAGGTAAAATCGAGGGGTTTTTAATTGCGACTTAATTTTATCTAATTCCGCAAGAAAAAACCACGGCAATTCTCACTACCGCAATTGCATGGCATCTTTTCTCCGCCCTGTTCTGTTTTATTGTAATCACAAGTAATTTCATCACCGGTGGAAATTGGTTTTAAGGCATTTAGACAAACTTCATCTCCAAGAATCAGTTCCGCTTTCGGATCGCAAGAATGGTTCATATAGTTCAAAATTTCCGGATCGTCTACAAATTTATTTTTACCAATTTTTGCGTATCCAGACTTTGGTTTCGAATGAATATTATCCATCGGCACATCATAAAATTTTTTTCCAGCAGCAATATTCTCTGTCGCAAAAATTCCAATGCCATGGATTTTACTTTGAGCTTTTTTCATCGATAAGCCGTTCTGTATATCCTGAATCAATTAATTCGCGAAAAGCTTTCAGGACCTTGTTGGGTACATCCTGATAAATCTGAAAACCCATTTTGGGATATTCGATTATCCTCTGCAAATCACCAACCATAATATTTATGAGATAATCTTGCGGATAATTTTCGTCAGCATAATCAATAAAGTCAATTTTGGGCGAAGTTACCACAAATTCCTTTCCAGGCCATTGCTTTGCAAATGTAGCGTAAGTTCTACGTTCCATATAAGGCTTCTGAACAATGATGAATGAATCAATCTTCAAATTCTTTTTGTCCAATAATTTCCGAGTGAACTGAATATTCTCGCCAGTGTTGGTAGATTTGTTTTCGATAATAATCTTGTCTTTCGAAACTCCCATGCCAATAGCGATGTCGGCAAAAATTTCTGCTTCAGATTTTTCAAAAGACCGCACGCCGTGACTACCTGAGAATATTAGCAAAGGAGCATATTTATCAAGAAACAGATCGGCGGCTCTTTTGGCTACACGTTTGTCATGAGACCCCAAAGCCAAAATAGCGTCAGCTTTTTTAAGCTTCTGATTCATCAACATGTAATCCCAAATTATTTGGGCATTCTCGATAATTTCTGCAGGCATTTATTGTTTTAATTTGCCGCCCTTTATTCCCATCTTCGAGGAATTAAGGCCAGACAAGAGAGCTGATTTAAATGTATGGGTGAAATCTTTCTTTGCCGCGTGCTTCTCTTCAGCAAATTTAATAAGCTTTGATAAAAGATCGTGGAGTGGCACTCCGCTTTTCTCCCAGAGGTGGTGATAAACGGTGCCAGGCAGGGGATTGATCTCATTTGCAAAAACTTCGTTAGTTTTTTTATCAAGAAGAAAATCGACCCGGGCAATCCCACAACAACCAACAGAAGTATATACTTTTTTCGCCATTTCCTGAATCTTCTTTGTCATTCCCCTATCAAGGCGCGCAGGGATTACCAGCCCCGATTCCGCTTTCCCGAGCTGTGCGCCACCATCTTTTAGGTACTTTTCCTCGAAATCAAAAAGTTCTGCCTGAAAAACAGATTCTTGCAGTTCTGAAGCCGTTAAATCATCGTTGCCAATAATGCAGCAAGTCACATCCATAAGGTTGTCGACCCCCTCTTCAACCAAGACTTTGTCATCGTAATAAAGCGCGACTTCAATTTTATTTTCTAGATCCTTCTCATCCTTCACTTTCGCAATGCCGATTGAGGATCCAAGATGTACGGGTTTCACAAAAACCGGCCATTTCATTTTTTGGATTCGATCGACAATGAATTTTTTATTCGAATCCCAATCTTTTTTACGGAAAACTCCATATTTAGTTGTCGGAATTCCATTTACTTCACAAAGTTGCTTGGTAAGTGCTTTATCCATTGAAATTGCCGAGGACGCCACATCACAACCGACGTAGGGAACATCCAACATCTCAAACAATCCCTGTATTGTCCCATCCTCGCCATATGCTCCATGAAAAGCCGGAAAAGCGAGATCGATTGTGATCGATTTCCCAACAATCCCCTTTTTCTTAAAGACCATTTTCCCGCGCGAATTCTGAAGGTCGAGAAGGTATTGTTTGAAGGAGGTTTTTTCTTCTATCCTCACCTTGGGATCGGTAAAACTGGCAAGTTTGCCCAAAGATTCATCAATCATCCATTCACCATCGCGCGTGATATATACTGGAACTACATCATACCCTAGTCCACAAAGTCCGGAAATTATCAACTGGCCGGTAATAATTGAAACATCGTGCTCGGTACTCCGGCTGCCAAAGAATACACCAATTGTTTTCATGTTTCTCCTTTTAGATGTGCTGATCTCCCCAATCATTTTGAAAAAGTATAACATCACCCGGTTGTAGAATCTTGGATAATGAATCATGCGCCGATTTCGCCGTTTCGTGCCAGATAATATTTTTATCGTCAAAACCAGCATTTTTAAGTCCTTCGGCAATATATGGGGTCGCGCTATTTTTAATAAGAATTACCTTGTCGGCAACCGCTGATAATTTTTTGCCAATTTCGGTGTGAACATTTTTATTTTGGCTGCCGGACTCAACCAAACCAGGAGTGATGAACAATTTACGCCTATCAGTAAATGTTGCAAGTACTTTGATTGCCTCTGTTACCCCTTGGGGGTTGCCGTTGTAGCTGTCATCAATCACAAGAACACCACCAGCACCCATGATTGGCTCAAGTCGGTGATTGACCGGTTTGATTTCGGAGATACCTCGTTTGATTTCAGCATTTTCCATACCAAGAGATTTTGCTACAAGATTGGCAGCTTGAACATCACCCAAAATGTATTCGCCCAGAATAGGAATCTCAATTTCTCCCAGCTCTGCAATCTCCGCTTTCCAGTGTAATTTGTCCACATCAAACTTTTTTGCTTTAACATCATTCGTGCTGAAGAATTTGACTTCTCTTGTACTGCAGTATTTTTCGTAATATTTTTTCACATTTTCATCATCGGCGTTTAAAAACACTCTGGCATTAGGTTTTGCATTTTCCACCGCTTCGAAAATTGTCGCGGCAATTCTCTCGATGCTGCCAATCCGCTCAAAGTGTGCCTCGTTGATACCGCTAATAACTTGAATATCTGGAGGAAAGATCCCGGCAATTCGTTTATTATCACCTTGATATTCTTCTCCAAATTCAACAATTAACATCTCTGAAGTTTTCTTATAATTTTTGATTATCCACGAGCTCATGCCAACAGCAGTATTGATGCTTTCACCCGGTGCCAACACCTTATATTTTTGCTTGAGCACAGATTCTATTACGTTTTTAAGTGTAGTCTTACCGTAACTGCCGGCGATGCCGATAATTTTCAGCTTGGAATTTTTGACCAAATTCCGTGCTCGATTCATAACTATCTTCTTGGCCACATAATCAAAAGGGCTTAAAATCAGCAGCGAAAGCGTAAAATATATCGGCGCAATAAAAAACGAAATTATTATCCAGATAACGCCAGCCAATGTCCCGAGTGTTAAAAATAGGTAGGTCGATACCGCAAAAATCGCGAACGAAAGAAGTGCCAGAAGCATTATTTTCTTTGTCCATACTAATCTTTTTCGAAGCGGTACATTTGCTTTATAAAACCCGCGGCGAAACAAAAGCCGAAAGTACCGAATTATTTCGTAATTCTCAATTTGCAAAAGATAAAGCTGATATGTAAGTGGATTCATTCTATAAATTCGTTTAGTAATTTAGTAAATTCTGCCGGCTTCTCCAAGAAACTAAAATGGCCGGCATTTTTGACAATTTCGAGACGTGAATCTTTTATTTTTTTATGTATTACTCTTGCGTCTTCGATCGGCGTAGATTCATCATCTTCTCCCCAAACAACTAATGTCGGTGCATCAATTTTTGAAAGAAAAACGCTCAAGTCTTCGCTGATAAGATTTTTGTAGGTCTCCCTAAGTTCGGACGTTTCAAGATAGTCCTCAGAACCAATCCGTTTATAAATTAATTTTCTCAGCCCTTGCATAAACTTTGGTTTGAAAAATGGCTTGGCAATTTTTGCCATTCGATTATAATTGTCAGCCTTCGGTGATCTAATGCCTGCGCTATCGACTAGGACTAATCGAGATACCAGATCAGAATATTCAACGGAGAGTTTGATCGCAATCCGACCGCCGAATGAATGTCCGACGATAATCACTTTTTCACACCCAAGCTTGTCAATCAATCCAGCGACGACTTTTGCATAATCGGACACGGTAAAGACCGTACTTGGCTTCGGTGAAGATCCAAATCCCGGTAGATCAACAAGATAAATTGAAAATAAATTCTGATCAATCGAGTCGGCAACATTTTTCCAAACCATGCCATCCGATCTCCAGCCATGCAAAAAAACAATGGCTTTTTTGCCAGTGCCAAATTTGTAATACGATACTAGCGTTCCACCAATATTAAGCTGCTCTTTCATAGCCAAAATTATAGCAAAAATTGGCCAAAATAGCCATTATTTATGGCAAAGAAGCAAATCAAAGTTTCGTTAGATATTCGAGCACTTTTGGATGGATTGAGGTTGTAAAATATTTTGTAACTTCTGTCGGCTTTATCCACATAAGTTCTTTGAATGATTCCCCGGCTTGCTCCATCCCCTCATATGGCTCACAAAGATAATAGATCGAAAGAAATTCCTGTTTTTCCGGATAGGTTTTGGCAAAAACGACTTCTTTAACGCGAACTTCAATTCCGGTTTTCTTTTTAACTTCTTTAATCAGACTGAATTCCAAATCTTCCTCATAACCCGGTCTGCCACCAGGAAAACACCATGAAAGCTTAGGAATGTTAGGGTCATTTTCACGCTTACCAATCAAAATCTTTTTTTGTTTCTCGTCGTAAACTATCGCCAACAAATTCACTACAAATACTCCTTTTCCAAAAATATTGAAATCCATTTACTTCCTTTCTTTTGATACAAATTTTAAGATACTGATGTTTGATATTTGAAAAATTTTAACTATTTCAACAATTATGGTTATCACTACCCCCATCATACTTAATATGATAAATATTTTTACCATAAGATCGGTCCATGAAGGTGCCGAAACAGCGGAAAAATCAAATGGATATGTCAAATACAATGCGTACATAGGCATAATTGAAATTACTGCCAAAAATATCAGTATGATATTTCTAAAGATTATTCGGTCATAGATCAGAAGAATAGTATTCCCTAAAATTTGGGCAAAAAAATTTAGAACGAACAGCAAGATAGCGGCAATAGCTGAGTCCTTCAAAAATTTTAAATGCCAGTCAGGTAACTTGTAAAAAATTATTAGCAATATGATGTTCACTAACATTGAAAAAACGTAATCCACCTTGTGAGATTTCGCTGCTTGCTTAATCATTGTTTGCACTATAGCACATCATTTTACTTCTGTCGCATTAGCAAATCTTCTTTCGCACACTGACCAATCAATTGCATTTATGATTGCCTCAATGTATCCATCGCGCTTTGTACCGTAGTCCAGCATGTATGCATGCTCGAAGGCATCTACAACTAGTATTGGCTCGCATCCAGCAAGATGTCCGGTGTCGTGTTCTCCAACCCAGACATTGAGTAGTTTGTCACCGATTTTATCATAATAAATTACAAGCCAGCCGATACCGCGCATCGTGAGCATTCGTTTAAATGATTCTCGCCACCTGTCAATCGACCCAAATTCGCTCGCTAAATACTTATGTAATTTCGAGGATGGATCTTGCTCTTTCCCGCTTTTGATTAAATTTCCAAAATATAGCTCGTGCAGCCGCATGCCGTTCCACTCCCAGCCCATCCGGCGCTTCAATTCGGAAAAACAGCGAGATTCAAAATCACCAGATTCCGCCATCTTGGAATTTTCCTCGATTAGGCCATTGATATTCTTTACGTAACCCTGATAGAGAGTGAAATGATTTTTAAGAAGCTCTTCAGAAAACCCTTTTGTTCCGATCAACTCTTCAAAATTTTTTGCCTCATACATGATCCTCCTTGTTTATAATAATTCAACAATAATTATACTACGCGGTTATTCAAATTCGTTCATAATTTCTTACAACAAAAAGCCTTGCACTGCCACTCCGGGAGTGGCAGTGCAAAGTTAATCAACGGAGTTTACTTTATGGACTTTACGAACTTTACCGACTTTATGGACTAATTATATCTTCCAGGCCCCATTTTCCTGTATTACTTTACCGTCGAGAATGATTTTACCCCTCTTCATATCCTTAACAATATCCCAATGGATCGCCGAGTCGTTTCCCCCACCATTTTCCTTGTATGCCATACCGAGAGCGAGGTGAATGGTTCCGATTATTTTCTCATCGAACAATAAATTCCTAGTAAATTTTTTAATTTTGGGGTTCAGACCAATTCCAAATTCTCCCAAATATGATGAGTTACTGTCGGTCTTTAATTGTTCTTTTAAAAAATTCTTATTTTTTGAGCAATCTGATTTAATTACCTTGCCTTGATTAAATTCCAGATAAATATCCGGCACTTCTTTTCCCGCCTCAATTGCCGGGAAATCAAATTTGATCCAGCCTTTTGCTGATTCCCGAACTGGTGCCATAAAAATTTCGCCACAGGGGATGTTGTCGCCTTCCATATCGTTGGCAACTTTATCACCATGAATATCAAACTCAAGATCAACGTTTTTTCCCAAAAGATGAACGTGCTTGCCAGCCCTGAACTTACCGGAGACTTTGTTAATATTCTTTTTTACTTTATCCCAATCTTGAATCTCTGCCCCAAATACAAAATCCTCGTATTCATGAATTGACATCTCCGCTTCTTGAGCTAAGGCCTGGCAAGGATAACCAACTGATGCACGTCTGATTTTTCCCCTCTCATTGCAAATATAGTTTGTTATCGGATGAGTCACCGATTCGCGTATCATCATTTTGGACGGATCGACACTGGTCATTTCTTTTGTATTGGAGTCGGTCACAATTCCAATGTAATACTGTGCATTTTTTGCAGTATAATCGAGAATTTCCGGAAATTTTTTTAGGTGATGATCTTTTGCATATTTGTAAAATAATGGTCCAAGACCAGGCAATGAAAGTCGCAAAACCGGGTGTGCACCTGCTTTCAGAACTTCGATATAAAGCGCTTCTACAAATGCTGCCGCTTCTGTCGAGCCAGAAATTACAACATTTGAGTCGTGTTTCACCTTCAAAAAATATCTGACGACTAATTGCGCGAGCTTTTTTGTTCTTGGGTCAATCATTTCGTAATAACCTTATCAATTAGACCATAGTCTTTTGCCATTTTGGCATCCATGTAGAAATCGCGGTCGAGATCTTTTTCGATTTTTGATTCGGATTGGCCAGTGTTTTGCGCCATGATTTTAGTCAGATTTTTCTTTGTTTTCAAGATATGCTCGGCATTAATCGCGATGTCAGAAGCTTGGCCTTCTGCTCCACCCAGTGGCTGATGAATCATGACTTCGGCATTTGGCAAGGCAAATCTTTTGCCTTTTTCACCTGAGGACAAAACCCAGGCACCGCCTGATGCCGCCATACCAACACAGACCGTCGAAACTGGTGCTTTCACATAATTCATCGTATCGATTATCGCCAAAGTTGCTGTCACCGATCCACCTGGTGAATTTACGTACATATTAATGTCTTTTTTTGAATCTTCCGAATCAAGAAATAAAAGTTGGGCAATAATAATATTGGCCAAATCATCAGTGATCGGTCCGCCCAAAAAAACAATTCTGTCTTTTAGAAGCCGTGAGTATATATCATAAGCCCTCTCTCCTTCAAAAGTTTTTTCTACTACCGTAGGAACTAGATATGACATGATTCTCCTTTGTTTAAATGTGATATACCCACATTATGATAAATACCTGATATTTTGCTTAATAAAAAAATCAATATCTGTTAAATCAACATAGCAAAAACGAGCTTTGTCTTCAATATATAGATGCAAAATCGTTATACAGCACTTATTTTAGATAGCCTTTTTTGTGCAATATATCCGGGATATTTATTACTTTTGAACAAGGCAACTCGCCCATTGAAAATTATCGCCCCGATTACACAAGGGCGAAACCGCGCGGCACGGATATCATTCAGATACTTTTCGTCGATAGCTTTTTCCGGTTCTTGGATAATAATTGTTTAAGCGATAAAATCCATCATTGATACAGATTTTTTAGCCTCAGAATACTGATTGTAGCGCAAGCTTATGAAGATTCCGAAAGACAAAATGAATATCGACAGGGCGACCATTGCTACAAATGGAGAAGTCGCATCCGATATTCCTCCTACTGCGAGAGCAGGGATCGACATCGCAAGATTGATAAGCATAGAAACAATACCAAACACTCTTCCTCGGAAATGTCCTTCCGTTTTAATATGAAGGAATGTCTGTGCTGAGATATAAATAATGGAACAGCCAAACCCCAGAGCAATAACAAGCAGAGTTACAATCAATCTCGAGAAAATGAAAGTGTGATAAAATTTGAATCCTGAAAACATTAGCAGAGCCAAACCCACAGCAAGGAAAGGCCAATTAGTACTAAAATCAAAATTAAATTTTCGCCGTCTCTCAAGGATATATGCCGCAATTATCATTCCGATACCCGCAGGAGCAATAACATAAGGACCAACCAATTCTGCCGGTAAGGATAGGACGCTCGTTCCGAAACCTGGCAACAAGACCACAAAAGAGCCCAGTGCGACCCAGCCGACGGTAAGTTTAGCCATCATTCTAAAAATCTGGCGATTTTTTAAGCTATACGCTATTCCCTCTTTAGTCGATTTCCAGATACTTTCAATGTCCGGTGCGAGAGTTGAGAGAGATATTGGCTTGGTTTCTTTCAAATCATAGTTTGTCATCCTATTCACTGAAAGGGTTGCAATCAGATAAAACAAGCCGCAGATCAGAAACAAAAATAAGGGAGAACTAACTCTCATTATCGGACCAGCCAGCGAATAGCCGACCAGAAGCGTTGCATATGTTGTCGTTACAATTAATGAATTCGCTGCGATCAATTTCTCCTTAGGCACTATGAGTGGAATTGAGGCTTGCTCGGCCGGAGAAAAAAATTGTGCAACAGAAGAAATTATAAATATAATTTCCAAGAGAGCCAAAACGTTGCTTTGGGCAAAGATTAGAAGAACTACAGCAACAAATCTTAGAAAATTGGTAAGTATCAAAATTTTCTTATAATTGAACCTATCCGCAAAAACTCCGGAAAAAGGCCCGAGAAGAACCGATGGTATTGCAGAAGCAATTAATACGAGTGAAATTGCGGTCGTCGAATTTGTAAGCTGATAAATATGCAAGATCAATGCAAAATTCAACATATTTAGAGCAACCTGCGAAGTCCATTGCGAAGTCCAGAGTTTGAAAAAATCTTTGTATTTAAGCACACTTACAAATGTAGATGACACGGACCCTCCGCGTTTGTTATTTCGTCAAAGTTTTTACCAGGTGGTCAAGAGCCTTTGCTCCCGCATCTTCCTTACTCGAATCAATTTTTTGGTCTTGAATAATTTTACCTAACATGAGACCAATTTTAACATTTTTGGTAGCCTGTTCGCGCATATCTTTGCGAATATCATCAATTTTTTTCTTCATATTTTCCAGATATTTTTCGAAACTCATTCCCGAAGATTCTACTTGTCCGCGAAAATGTTCTATCATTCTTTCTGTTTCCTGGATAATCAATATCTCGGGAATGTCAACTTTGAGAAGAGGTAATACTTTTTCGATTACTGAAAGCTCAAGCTCGTTTTTGTATTTCGCATCAGTTTCTTTTTTGAGGCTATCCATGACAGCCGATTTTAATTCGGAAAATTTCTTGTGCCCATAATGTTCTGCAAATTTGTCGTCGAGTTCGGGAAGGATGACCTCTTTGAGGTCTTCAAGTTTAACATTGAATTCTGCTTCCTTGCCGGAAAGTGTTTTCTCGTGATAATCTTTCGGAAATTTGATTTTAAAGGTTTTTTCTTCACCCTTTTTCATCCCCACAACTTCATCCTCAAATCCCGGAATCAGATTTCCTTCGCCCAAAATGATCGGGTGATTTTTTGAGCACATTGCATCAACTTTAACGCCCTTCTTAAAACCTTCATATGAAATTTCTGCCCGATCTCCCTTTTTTGCCGAGCGTTCAGCATCCTTAAATGTTGCTTTTTGTTTGCGCAAATGTTCTAAAATTTTTTCGACATCAGTTTCTTTTGGTTCTTCTTTTTTTGGTGCTTTCACTTTTAGTTTCGAATAATCCCCAAGCTCAATTTTGGGCATAACATCAATTTCGGCAGTATATTCCAAATTGTCCTTAATATCTAGTTCATCGATCGAAAAGTTCGGAGATTTTGTAATTTTGATATCTGGCTGCGATAGTGGCATAATTTTTTCGCTTGCAACCACTTCCGGATAACTTCCCCTTACAGCACAATCAATCCCTTCAGAAATGAGGCGATTGTGGCCAGCTGCAGATTCTACAATTTTGTACGGGGCCTTGCCGGGGCGGAATCCATCAAGCTTCATTCCGGATGCAACTTTTTCGTAAGCTTCACGAAAATATTTTGCAAGCTCTTTGGGTTCAACTAGAACTTCTAGTTTCACTCGGCTGTTTTTAAGATTTTCAAGTTTTACCTTCATAATATTCCCAACAATAAAATAATAATTTACTCGTATAGATTATCATATTAAGACTAGGATTGAAAGTCTGGTAGCACAGGCGGAACCGCCTGTGCTACCGACGGCAGCAGAGGGTGTGGGACGTTATCCGGGCCAGTTGGCCGGATCGTTGTCGGGGTCGTAGGTGACTGGCTTAGCCCGTTTGCGGGCATCATTCAGGATGATCAACAGGTCGGCAAACGGCACATCGGGTACTGAGTCCGAAGCTACCTGGTAATCGCCGGCATAACCACACATAAAACTACCTCCTGGTCCTTGATTCCCTCTTGCATTTTATATATCACTTTAGATCAATATACGCTATATCCACCAAATTTTTTTAATTCAGAAAGCAGAAGCTTTTTATTGCTTTTATCACCGCAGAAAAGCAAACATCCTCCTCCCCCAGCACCACAAGCACGGTGGGAATATCCGTATTTTTCCGCAATTTTAGCCATCATTTTCATGTTTTTTGTATAATATGCACTTGATAGATCTAGGCGCAAATTCCTATCATTGGCGATTCCTGTTTTGAGCATAGATAGGTCTTTCCCCAAGATCCCTCGCCAAATATCTTCCGCATTTTTGGCAATCTTCTTAATTAATAATGGATTTTTTTCATATCCAGATCTCATTTGAGAGTTTAGTTTTCCTGATGATCTCGATTCACCGCTGTAATATACCAGAATATGATTCAACACCCAGTTATATAACGGAGAGTTTTCTTCTCTATGGTCAATCATCTTCGCTTCTCCATATCCAGGACCACCAAAAGTCATGTAGTTCATTCCTCCGTGCCACGCAGCATAATAATCTTGCTTGCCTCCTAAAATTCCCATCGACATTTCAACCAAATAGTTCAATTCGGGAACATTTACACCGGGAATTTCATAAAGTTCGGAAAGTGCCATGATCACTCCAACCCCTACCGCCGAAGAAGTGCCTAGGCCAGAAGCAGACGGAATGATGCCAACACTGGTAACTTTTATTTCCAATCCATCCGGCTTTAGGTTAAATAACGAAATAAAATGTCGGACAATCTGGCTAACATTATTTTTTTCTTGTTTGATAAGATCTTCAATACTCCCTTCGATTTTCTCGCCCAAATCAGGAAGTTCGAGTTTAATACCCTTGCCGCCATTCAGTTTCGCTTCAACTTTGACTTGTACCGGTAAGGCAATATTTACAACCGAGCCACGATCCGCTTTAAGTTTCTTAAGGTAGTAGCTAATATCTGTAGAACCGCCGGCAATATCTGCACGAACTGGCACGAACAGAGTTACCCTTTTCATCATTTCCTCCTGGATTTCTTCCATTCCTTAATCGCCTTTTCGTATGATTCATAGGTACCCGTATCAAGCCACTGGCTAAAGAAGGGGTAACCAAATAATTTCCCCTCCTCCGCCAACTTTGGATATATGTCATATTCAACCATTGCCTTCCCCTTTTGGGGAACATATTTATCGATCACTTCTGGTTCCATTATAGCCATACCCGCATTAGCAAGATTACTTGGTGCTTCTGATCTCTTTGGTTTTTCGACAAAACCGGTTATTCGGCTGCCGGTAAGTGATGCAACCCCAAAACGGCTCGGGTCCTCAACCGGTGTGAGTGCAATTGTAGCTAATCCTTCATTATTTCGATGAAAATGCATAAAATCCGAAAGATCAATTTCCGAAAGCACATCCCCCCAAACAATAAAGAAGGTTTCATTTAGAAATTTTTTTGCCAATCGCAATGGTCCTGCTGTTCCTAGTGGGGATCTTTCTTCAACATAATTTATCCTGACGCCAAATTTTGTGCCATCTTTGAAGTAATCCTTGATCATCTCCCCCTTATAACCCAATGCCAGACAGATTTCGGTAACACCATGTGAGCGCAGAAGGTCTATCACATGTTCCACCATTGGCTTTCCAGCAACTGGCAAAAGCGCCTTTGGTAATTCATAAGTAAATGGCCGAAGCCTTGTCCCCTCGCCCCCAACGAGAAGAATTGCTTTTTTGATTTGGTTTATGCCAAGGCCATTTTCGATAAGATATTCTGTCGCATGCGATCGATTTCTGATTTTTTTACCATCGATTATTGCATCAATCTTTGAAAATAGGTCTTTTTTAATGGTGACGGTTAACTTTTCTCGTTCCATAGAACTCCTTAAAAATTATTCATATACGATAATATACGATATATAAAAATAGATCAAATTGATTGAAATAGCTTAGTCCGACATGATTACCCAGGGTCGCCGATCCTGTTTCTTGTATTTAACGCAGGCAACAAAACGTTCAGGATCTTTCAAAAATATCAGAGAAACAAAATTTGCTTTTTTCTTTTCTTCCCAAAATTTTTCATCGACACATAAGTCATCAGAATACATTTTACGAAATTCCGAAAGACCTTTCGATCCAAAATTTTCGTAATACAAAACATTATCTACAAAAACTCGTCCAACAATACCGCCACCTGATTTTTTAAGATAAATTTCATCTTCTTTTGCAACAGATCCGTAAGGGGCAATTTTATGAATTGAAAATCGTGACTCGATTGTTTTTTTTCCAACCAGGATATTTTCTATAGCATCACCAACAAAAATCGCTAAATGCCTCATGAAACTCCTAAAGTGCCTTAATATTTTTGGCCACCTAATTAAAACAAAAACAAACAGCTGTTTGTTTTTGTTTTAATATTTAGAATATACCCTTATTAATAAATCTCGACAACCATGCGTGGATTTTCAGCTACTTGCGCCTCAAGCTCCGATTTGGGCAACAACCCCCCTTGTGCTCCAATTATTCTGACAACGGAAGTAGAATTTACTATACCTGCTTTGAGTGCTTCAGATATCTTGTATTGATCGGAAAAATCCGCGTCTTTTGAATCTAAAAATTTCGCAACAAAAGCTGATGCAAAACTATCACCCGCTCCAGTCGCATCCACTCTTTCTCGATTCATTGCTTCGATTCGATATGACCGAACCCCATCAAATGCGTAAGCGCCTTCTTTTCCATCGGTTACGATAATTATTCTTGGCCCAAGAGCATGAAGCGATTTGGCAATTTCTTCAACCCGCGGCCGCACAGGATAATTGGAAAATTTTATTGCTTCTTCACGATTCAAAATCAATATCGAAACACATTTTAATAATGCCCTGTATTTCGAAACACCCTTTTCGATTTGCAAAGAACCAGGATTCCATGCAATTTTTGTTCCCTTCTCAGAAGCCATAGATATTAGATCCTTTTCAACTTCTTCGGTGTTTTCCCCCATCGGGCAAACAAAAAACCATTTAGTTTTTAAATTTTTTTTAGGCTTCAGCACTGAGTAATCTGAAACCCCGTGGCAAACAAAAATTGTTCTTTCGTCCCCAAGATTAAAAATGATTGAAAAATTTGTTTGGACATCATGTTTTTTAATGACCTGCGCTTCGTCTACACCCTCAATCCTAAGCCTTTCCAGTATTTTTTCAGAAGGAGAATCGTCTCCAATAGCAGTAATAATTGCAGTGTTATATCCAAGGCGATTGAACGAAACAGCAGTGTTGCATGCTGAACCGCCAATATCATAAAATGCATGTTCTAAAGAAATTTTTTCCCCCAGTTCAAAAGAAACAGATTTGCCCGAGGCATATCTCCGGCTGCTTTCAATATCAAAAGTATGAGGCTTAACAAAAATATCCTCTGAAGCATCCCCAATTGTGACAATATCATACTTTGTCATACTTTTGCTTTATTTCTTGAACCAAATAATGTTATGTAATCACAGACTAATTTTTCAATATCAGCCTTCACTTCATTGAAGACATCTCTTGGATCATCGCTGATATCGATATTCTTTGAGGCGCTGGACAAGAACGCCTTGCGTATTTTGGTATCAATATTAAATTTGACCGCACCCGCTGCTATAGCAGCTTTTATGTCCTTCTGTGAAAGGCCCGATGCACCATGGATCACAATTGGAACAGAACTAGCATGGGCGATTTTTGACAAAAGTGAAATATCTAACTTTTCACCCCTCGGTGCACCATGTTCATTGCCTACAGAAACTGCTAATGAAGTAATCCCGGTTCGATTAATAAAATCACTAGCTAAATCAGGATGGGTATATGAACTTTTGTTCGATAATTCTCCACCCTCTTCGCGCGAAATTACACCCAGTTCCGCTTCCACATCTACATCAAATTCTTTCGCATACGAAACAACTTTTTTAGTTAAAGCGATATTTGATTCATATGGCAGTTTTGAAGCATCAATCATTACAGAATTATATCCGATATCGATGCACTCCTTGACTATTCCAAAATCACGCGCATGATCAAGGTGAATTGCGGCAAAAACATCTTGGCTGTCCAGTTCGCTTTTTATTATTCCAAATAGTTCAGGAAGCCCGGCATAATCGATTGCGCTTGGCGTAGTCTGAATAATTACTGGTGAATTCATTTTTTTTGCAGCAGCTACGACTACTTGTACTGTTTCGAGATTATATACATTAAAAGCACCTATGGCATAGCCATCGTTTTTGGCTCCTTGATATGCTTCTTTGAGATTTAATAATGGCATCAAATTACGCTTGTCTTGATATTGCTCACAAATTTATTGTTGTCAAGTGCAATCAAGCCCGGCATCTTTTCACCAGCAAGGTATGAAAGAGTTGCACCACCGCCTGTTGAAATGAAATTAATATCGCCACGAAGATTGTTTGCATCGATAAACCCAACCGTATCTCCGCCCGCAACAATGGTAGTCCCTTTGTTTTTGGAAATTGCCTCTGCAATTCTCCTTGTTCCAGTCTCATATCGTTCGTCTTCCGAGTGTCCCAGATTTCCGTTCCAGAACGTCGTAGCAGCAGTCGCTATTTCAGCCTCAAATTTAGCAATTGTTTCCGGGCCGATATCCATGATTTTGAAACGGCCACCATCAGAATTTTCCCTAGCCTGATCTACCGGTAAAACAATTTTATCTTGATATCTCGATAGAATATCCTCACAGGTTTCAAACATTTCCCTTTCATATAATGAATCACTTACGTCTTGGCCAGACGCCGCAAGAAAAGTATTGGCAATAGCCCCTCCAATTAAAATTTTGTCCGCTTGTCCTGCCAGATTATTTATCAAAGCGGCTTTATCCTTGACTTTTGCTCCGCCCAAAACAATCTTATAAGGCTTTTGTGGATTTTGTATCAAAATATCAAGAGTTGTTTTCTCAGACTCAATCAGAAATCCGGCATAGCTTGGAAGATAATTGGTAATCGCATCTACTGAAGCATGGGCCCTATGGCTTACCCCGAAAGCATCATTAACATAAATATCTGCGTAGCTTGCAAGTTCTTCCCCAAATCTTTCATTGTTGGCTTCTTCTTCTCTGTGCCATCGCAGATTGCCCAACATAAAAATATCACCAAAAGTCATCTCTGATATTTTTTTGGCGACCAAGGGGTGAATTATGTGATCTGTCGCATACACTTTCCGTTTTAATAGCTTTGCAAGCTCAGAGGCGAGCGGGATGGTAGAAAGTTCTGGAATAATTTCTCCAGCCGGCTTTCCCAGATGAGTGGCAATGATAATCTTAGTCCTTCTTTCAAGTAAATACTGGAGAGTTGAAAGAGATTCAACAATTCTATTGTTATCTAAAATCTTACCGTCTTTAATCGGTACATTATAATCGACGCGAACAAAAATCCGCTTTCCACTAACGTTTGCATCCCTAACGCTAACCATATTCCCTCACTTTTACAATTAACCATATTTTACCATTGTAAATTTTTACCGTAAATAGATCATGGCGGAGTTCTGTTCGTTTTGATAAAATTAATGTGCGTTCAAAATATTGCGATTTAAAATCAGATTTATAATTTTTATCTCTGATTGACGGAGGGGTTTTGCCTTACAGGCTTAAAGATCATCATTTAAACCATATATTTAGCATAATAAATAAGTATTATGAAATTTATGGCGTTTCCAAAAAAAGCAAAAAATTTTCTAGAATTGAAATTGCATCAGATTTAATCTGGATAAACGGCAGATCACAAATGCCACCCAAAAAAGTCTTGTTTGAAGACCAACAGATAATTTCGGAAGATCTCAATAAAAAGATTGCTTTCGTTGGCATGCCCCTGTGTGATGTCTCGGCCATCCATCATTTAATTTACAAATTAAGAGATTCTGGATTAGTACCGGATCGAGATGATCTGTTGCTGATTGCATCTGAATGTAAGCCAGACGATGCTTGTTTTTGTGAATTTTTCGGTACTGATAAGCGATCAGGTTTTGATATTTATATTCAAAAAAATAGCAGTGGGTACGATGCATTCTCAGGGACAGCTGCTGGAGAAAAAATTTTAAAAAAATTAGCGCTAATGCCTGATCACAAATTAAACCTGCGCCCAGTTACCCATAAGTCCCTAAACAAATTGTCCAAGGAAGAAATAACAAAACTGATTGAAAAACGCGGCCAATTTGATGACTTATGGAACAAGATTGCAAATAACTGCTTTGGTTGTGGCGCCTGCACAGCTGTTTGCCCGCTTTGTTATTGTTTTAGACAAGAAGAGAAAAATAATTTAGATGGCAGCTGCAAATCTTGCATAAATTGGGATTCTTGCTTTGCAAAAGAATTTTCCGAAGTACAAAATAGAGCTGATTTACGGCCTCAAAATGTTGACCGGCTATATAATTGGTATCATCACAAATTTGTCCGCTCCCCTTATCTTTGCGTCGGATGTGGACGATGTATCAAGGCTTGCCCTGCAAATTTAAATATTAAAAATATTCTTTTATCAATTGAAAAGTTAGGCGAAAAAAGTGATGAATAGCCCTTTTTCATATCGTGAATATAAAATTACTAACAAAACTGAAGTTGCTCCAGATACATTTCTGTTTCGACTTAGAGGAAAATTGAAATTTGATCCAGGGCAATTTGTCCAGGTAAAATTTCCCCATATCGGAGAAGTGACTCTGGTTCCCTGCTCTAAAAAAGATGAAAAAACATATTTTGAACTTTGCGTTCGCAGAGCCGGAAATACGACCGAAAAAATATCTGAAAAGGTACCGGGTGATTCGATGTTTGTTCGAGGGCCATATGGGCACGGATGGCCAATCGGCAAAACATTGGAAAAAGATATTTTGCTGATTTCCGGCGGCATCGGAATCATCCCGCTTATGCCGCTTATGGATGAACTGGTGAAATATCGAGGTAATTTTGGGAAAATCTACTTTCTCGCCGGATTTAAAACTCCGCACCACGTCATGTTTGAACAGGATCTTTTGCGTTACAAAAAGAAAATAAGCTATTTCAAGGTTGCGGTCGAAAAAACCGACAGAGATTGGTGGGGTGAAAATTGTATGATCACCGACTTGATTAAAAACACAAATCTGAGTCCAAATATCAATGTATTTCTATGTGGTCCGGAAATTATGTTTCGCCCCTGCGTCGATGTTCTATTACAAAAAAAAATTAATCCGAAAAATATTTACGTTTCTTTCGAGCGAAGAATGGAATGCGGGATCGGTTTTTGCCAACATTGTACTATAGGCAAGTATAAAGTTTGTGAGGATGGCCCCATATTTACCTGGAGCAAAATAGCACCGGAGTTAGAAAAATGAATGCAATATTCCCCAAAAAAACACTAGGAATTTTTTCTCTCACTTGTTGCGAAGGTTGCCAATTTTCGCTGTTAAAGGACTTTGTTGGTTTTGAAAAAATCACAAGATTTTATGAAATAAAAAGTTTTCGCCTCGGGCAAGAAGAAAATGACGAATGCTTTTTTGATGTTTCGCTTGTTGAGGGAACACCCGAGTCAACTCGGGAACTTGAGCATTTGAAAAAGATAAGAAAAGTATCGAAAGCAGTTGTTTCAATTGGCGCTTGTGCACATTTAGGCGGTATTCAATCAGAGCGAAATCGCTTACCTAAAAAATACATCGGAAAAGAAAAAGTTAAAAAAATTAGTGACATAATAAAAGTAGATTTGGTTATTCCTGGCTGCCCGATTTCCCACAAGGAGGCAGTGGCCGCCCTTCTTGACACATATTGGGGCAAAAAATTTCGGCCGAAGGATTATGCCGTATGTTTCGAATGTAGAAAAAATGAAAATGAATGCTTGATAAAAAATGGCAGACCCTGCCTGGGCCCGATCACCCGGGGAGGATGTGATAGTGTTTGTATAAATGGTGGAGAATTGTGTCTTGGGTGCCGCGGTGCGTTAGATCAAACGAATTTTAATAAAATTAAAGAAATACTAAACCCGATGATCGGAGAAGACAAAACGAATAATCTCCTTACCATATATGGAGACCTGGAACAAGAATGGAAAGATCAGGACAGACAATGAAATTTGAAGAATTAAAGAAAATACTAGCAAGTAAAATAGAATTTAAAGATTTTGACGACCCTGATGTCGTAAAAATTAATGCCGGTATAGTAAGTAATCATAAATATAAAATTAAAAGCCACAATTCGAGTTTTTTTGTAAAAGAGATCAAAGACAACGAGGCAAATATTCTCAAAATATTAGATATGATTGATCTAGATTTCTATCCCAAAATCTTATATCTTGATCTACTCGATAAAAATATCCTCGTCTCCGAATTTATTGAGGGTGACGCACTGCAATCTTGGGAGATTCAGGACAATCTTCTGCTAGGTTTTACCCAAATGCAAAATTTGATGAATAATATTAGTTTCCTCAAAGAAAAAGAAATATTTGGTATTTCGAATTTTAGCGAAACTGATGGTGGTTTTTTCCGAAATCAAATAACAGAAAATTTTTTATATGGATTGGAAACACTTGATGACTTGTCAAAAACTAATTTGCCAATCGTAAAAAAACACTTCGAGTTGGTATCTTTTTTGAAGAAAGATAAGCAAAAAATATTTGATGATTTTTCAAACATGCCGTTTGCGAGGCAACATCACGATTTCAAGCAGGACAACATCATTGGAAATCCACAAAAATTGGTTGATTGGGGATCTTCTTATGGATATGGGCCATTTTTGTTTGATCTTGCTCCTTTTTTGTTAAACAATAAAAACCAATTAGAACTATACAAATCAAAATCAGATGTCTGCAAGGGCTTTACAGACCGCCAGATAAATCGCTGGCTTTATGTCGCCGCTGTAGCAAGATATATGGAAGATTTGAGATATAGAATTAGCGATAATGGATGGAATTCGTCTAAAGAAAAATGCGAACGCTTTCTTGAGAGCGAGTATGATAATTATCAGTCATTGCTTGATAAAATATAGCTAAAATTTCAGGAGATAGATCATGAGTTCATCAGTTCCCAAAATTGAAGGACACGCTACTTTTTACGCCCATCTTCGTGCCGGAAAAGTTGACAAGGCCAGAATTATTGGCCTTGATGGAGATCGGTTTGTTGAAAAAATATTATTCGGGCGCAGCTATATGGAAGTACCAGTAATTACCTCTCGCATCTGTGGTATATGCCCCGTAATTCACAATGTTACCTCAACCAAAGCTGTGGAAAATGCTCTCGATATCAAGGTTTCCGAACAAGTAGAAACACTGCGGAAACTAATGCTCTGTGGCCAGATGGTTCAGAGCCACTCGCTTCATCTATACCTTCTGGTTCTTCCCGATTTCATGGGAATGTCTTCCTCTTTCGAGCTTCAAAAAAAGCACCCGGATATTTTTGCCGATGCAGTTGCCCTAAAATCATATGCCGATAGTATTATTGAGATAATCGGAGGCAGGGCAGTTCATCCGGTTTCGAACGTACCTGGCGGTTTCAAAAAATTTCCGGAAATTTCTGAATTACGGAAATTACTGGAAGAAAGTAAAAAGATGACCGATCTTGGGATTAAAACATTAAAGCTTTTTCAGTCATTTAATTATCCTGAAATTTCCCGCAAGATAATTTACTCGGCGTTGTCTGACCTGAATGAATATGCTTTCTATGGCGGAGAAATCAAGACCACGAGCGGTGAGAATTTTAAAGCAAAAGATTATAAAAAATATATTTACGAAGAAATTCTGCCATATAATCGTGCGAAATTTGGAACGCTCAAGGGCAAAGAAATGATGGTTGGCGCAATTGCCCGGATTAATCTCAACAAGAAACAATTGGAAAAAGAAATTGGAAGTTTGAAGGAACTTGGTGTAGGTGAAGAGCTGTCCGATAATCCATTCGGTAACATAATTGCCCAAGCAATTGAAAACTATTATTTTATCGTAAAATCAGAAGCGATAATTGAAAAATTAATTAAAGAGGGTATTTCCGAAGAGTCAATAGTTGAACCAAAAAAAATTGATGAAGGAGTTGCTGCTTGCGAAGCACCGCGTGGAACGCTGTTTCACTACTACAAATTTGACAAAGAAGGTATGCTTGAAAAGTGTGATATTGTTACGCCAACCGTACAAAATCTGCCAGCATTGGAATATGACATGAAAAAACTCGGCCCCTTTCTCAAGGACTTGGACGAAACAGAGAGAACAGAAATGATTGAGATGCTTATTCGTTCATATGACCCATGCATCACTTGCGCCACACATTAATACAGAAATGAATAGCCCCAAAGGGGACCGTTCGGGTCGAATCTGAACCAATAGCAAATATACGAATTATTAGTAAATTAACCATCAGTATATTAGCAATCGATTTATGAATGCAATCATTGAAATCAAAAAACTGACAAAATATTATGGCAAAACCCTCGGGATTAAAAGCCTTGATTTGGATGTAATTGAAGGAGAAATATTTGGTTTTATCGGGCCAAATGGCGCTGGCAAATCTACAACGATCAGGCTTTTGCTAGATTTAATTCGGCCAACAGCGGGAAGTGCAAAAATTTTTGGCAAAGATATCCACCGCCATAGTGTGGAGCTTAAACAAGATATCGGCTATTTGCCAGGAGAAATATTTTTGCCGGAAAATCTCACCGGTAAAAGCTGTATTAATTATTTTAAATCCTTCAAGGAAACAATTGATGACAGATATCTTAAAGATTTAAAATCTCGTTTTGAATTTGATGATAAGAAAAAGATTTCCCAGTATTCCAAAGGCAATAAGCAAAAATTAGCAATAATTTTAGCCCTGATGCACAAGCCGAAACTCCTAATTCTAGACGAACCGACAAGCGGGCTCGACCCCTTAAACCAGCAAGAATTTTACAAGGTTATCACCGAAACAAAGGAGTGGAGAACAACAACTTTTTTCTCAACTCATATTTTGGATGAGGCTGAATTTCTTTGCGATCGAGTCGGAATCATTAAGGATGGCCGTCTGCTCCAGATTGAAGACATCGACAAATTTAAAGAAAAAAATATTCGTGAAATAAATCTGGAAACCACCGCAGATATTCCTCTTTCGGCCTTGAAAATTGATGGCGTCGAAAAGACGGAAAAAACTGATCATGGCTATCGCCTAATCACCAAGGGCCATAACGGCGAATTGATAAAAATCATTTCGAAATTTGCAATCGATGACATTAAAATATCCGAACCATCGCTTGAAGAAATATTTATGCATTTTTACGAAAAATAACTAATAGCTAGAAACTAAAATGTAAAATCTAAGGATGGGTCGTTAAATAATTGTTTTGATAAAATATGGTTTTAAGTTTTAACATTTAAGTTATTACATGGATAATATGATCGCAATAATGTACAGAAAATTTATTGACCAAGCGATTTCACTTCTATATTATTTTGGCGGCCTACTCGCCTACTCCTGGATGATGATCGCCATGTTTCCAACAATGAAGACGGCAGATCTGGCCGGTATTTACAACCAATTTCCCAAAGAATTTCTAAAGTTTTTTGGCGCCAACGGGATTGAAAGCATGGGAACGGTAGAAGGTTTTTTATCTATAGAATTTCTTTCGCTGTTTTTTATACTAATTATCGCTTTTTATATCGGCTCGTCCGCCGGATCAACCATAGCTGGCGCAATCGAAAAAAGGACAATGGATTTTCAGCTATCACAGCCAATTTCTCGGGCTAAGCTTTTACTCAGTGAGACAATCGTCGGGCTCCTCAACACTGCACTTTTGGTATTTGCCACTTCAGGCAGTATCTATATTCTTGCAAAGGCATACGATGTTTCAATGAGCACTCGGGGAATCTTCGTTTTTGCTTTTGTGGCGATAATATTCTTATGGGCATTTTACGGGTTAGCAGTTTTGATTTCTTCCATCTTGCGCAGCAAAATCACCGTTGCCTCGATAACGGTATCTATTATCATGGGCTTGTATATATTGAATGCTCTTTCGAAAATCGTGGATAAACTGGCAAAGATCGAAAAATACACATTGTTTAATATGTATAATCCACAAAAACTTTTGACCGATCACATCATAAACTGGCACCAGATCGAATTCTTGCTTTTAGTTCTTGTGGTTGGAATAATTAGTTCAATATTGATATTTAATAATAAAGATATCTAGCTATTTGGTTAACGAGATCGGCGATTCGTATAAAATTTATCCGTTCGCCATATTTTATGGTTTCCTAGAAACGAAAACTAATCCGATCGGGTAGGTTTTTGGAAACTTAGGTTGTTTTTCAAGAAGTTCGGCGGTTACTTCCGGCTCTAACATTTTTTCAACCACAAACCCCGCTTTAATCAAAGAATTAAAATAATCAGAAATCGGCCGTTGATAATGTTCAATCTCGTAAACCTTTTGGTATTTTTGAGCAACATCAACATCCCGAATCTTACTGTTGTCCATTGTAAATTTCGAGTATCCCCTACTAAAATACCCTTTCGATCCCCGAATGGTCCTCTCTTTCCCGTCGGCTTGTCCCCGCAAATAGGTAACGAGATCCCATACAGGGTGAGTGATTGCAAACAAAAACCGTCCTCCGTTTTTCAAGGTTTTAAAAGCCTGGGACGTAACAAAGTCAATCTCTTCGAGTTCGTTCAGCAAGAAACCTGAAAAAATTACATCTACGGAATTCGGTTTTATTTTCCAGGGTTTGGTAACATCTTGTTCAATAAATTCGGCTATATTGGTCTGAACTCTTTTTCTCGCAAAATCCAAATTATGGGGAGATATGTCGATTAGAATTAGTCGATCTGGGTTCTGACCCTCAATTTGCGAACTGAAATAACCGTTGCCGCACCCCAAATCAACCACCGTCTTCCCGTTTAACGTTCCAATCTCAGATAATAATTGCGGGTTGAGCACATATTGTTTGTAGACCCCGCCATTATCTCCGGTCGCTTCGTTCCAAAAACTCGCAAATTCAGGATCTAAATATGCAGAAATCGCATTATTCTGTGTCATGGTGGTCCATTTCTTTATGGGTTTTTATAAATTTTAAGTTCTCTTTTGCTTCGGTTTCGGAGATTTTTGAAAGTGCCCTGCCGTCGTGCATCAAAATCCAATCCCCGACTTTAGGATTTTGAACTAGAGAAATATCGGCCTTGTATTCTTCACCCTCATAATCAAAAAGGGCAATTGCCCCTTTGATTTCTTTGATTTTTCCAGGTATTGCTAAACACATGGTCACTACACTCCAAATCAAAAATCAAAATTTAAAAATCAAAAAATTGGAATTATTTATTTTGAATTTGTTACCCGCTCCACCATATCCACAAGCCTCTCTGAGTATCCCCACTCGTTGTCATACCAGGCAATTATTTTAACAAGATCTCCACCGATCACGCATGTTAATGGTAGGTCGACTATCGATGAATATGGATTTTGTTTAAGGTCGCTTGATACCAGCGGCTCTTCTGAAACCTGAATTATTCCTTTGTGGCTGCCATCTGCAGCCTTTTTAAGTGCTTCATTAATATCATCGACTGAAACTTTTTTGGAAAGAACCGCAACGATATCAGAGAGCGAAACCACCGGGGATGGAACACGGATCGATAAGCCGTCAAATTTATTCTTAAGCTTGGGTATTGTCAAAGTCGCTGCTATTGCCGCACCTGTCGTAGTCGGAACAATATTTTGGGCTGCAGCGCGAGCCCGGCGCAGGTCTTTATGCGGACCGTCAACCAAATTTTGGTCAGCCGTATAGGAATGAATCGTTGTCATCATTGATTTTTCAACGCCAAATTCATCCTCAATCACCTTCATCACCGGCGCGATACAATTGGTTGTACAGGAAGCATTTGAGACAATACTCTCGTCATCGTATTTATCAGCATTAGCGCCGATCACGAAAGTCGGAACCGAATCATCCTTTGCCGGCGCGGACAAAACAACTTTTTTGGCGCCGGCTTCCAAATGGGCTTTTGCCAAATCATTAGTCAAAAATATACCGGTCGACTCGATGACAACATCGATATCAAGTACTTTCCATGGCAAAGCTCCCGGATTTTTCTCCGAAAGGTAATGGATTTTCTTGTTATTGACGATAATCTCATTATCAGAAAAGCCAACTTCCCGGTCGTAAATACCGTAGCATGTGTCGTATTTTAAAAGATGGGCTTGGGTTTCTGCCGGGCACAGGTCATTTAAAGCGACAAGCTCAACATTCGGCCGGTCCAAAATTATCTTCGCCGCCGCCCGGCCGATCCGTCCAAAGCCATTAATTGCTACTCGCAGCATCCACCTCCTTCGGGATAACAACGTCACCTTTAAAACTTTTATTTGCTGCCCAAATGCGGCAGATTTCGACAAATACACTTGCTCTAAGGCTGGCACTGCCAACCAAGACTCCATCAATCAACGGCGATTTAGCAAAATTTAATATTTTTTCATGGTCTATGCTGCCACCATACAAAATTGGGCTTTCTCGGAATATCACTTCGCGAAGTTTGGCCACTGCTTTTTCTGCATGTTCGACCGGTGCGGCATTGTGATTGCCAATTGCCCATACGGGCTCGTAAGCCACAACAATATCCTTGTATTTGTTTTTTGGAACATGAGTCAAGGCCTCTTCAAGCTGGTCGGCAGCATCGGACAGGGGGGCGCTTTTCGTTTTCTCGCCAACACAAATGATTGGAGACAATCCGTGTTTTAAGGCTGCTAACACTTTTTCATTAACATCAAAATCTGTCTCGCCAAAATGAGCCCGGCGTTCCGAATGTCCGACAATTACGTATTTGCAAACATCGCGAATCATAATCGGCGAGATTTCACCGGTGTAAGGACCCTCATCTTCATAAAACATATTTTGGGCCCCTAGGTTAACCTTTCCGTCTCTTTTCAAAATTTCTGATAGTTCAGAAAGCCAGATCACTGGCGGGCAGACCACGACCTCGACTCCATCAAGACTGGCAACAGAGTTTCTGATTGAGGTCGCTAAAATATACGCATCAGATGCCCGCGTATACATCTTCCAGTTCGCAACAACCATCGGCCGTCTCATATTCCCTCGCTTTAAGAACTTATTTCACTCTTACATTATTATATAGCTTAATAATCATCTTTGCCAATTTAGTATTATCGTGGTACAAAGGCTTTTTTTCATCAACCAAATCCGCTCTAGAGATTTTCACTCCAGATATTTTCTCGTTTTCTGTTGTGATATTATAGACTTCACCAAGTTTTGATGATTGTTTTGACTTCTTTATTACATGGCTATTTACTAAGCAATAATCAAAAATTTTGCCTGGGGCATGTTTTTTTATTGCTGCAATGTGATCAGAGACAGAGTAATTTTCTGTCTCTCCTCTCTCGGTTGAAATGTTTGCAATATATATTTTCAGCGCTATTTTGTTAGATAATATGGCTTTTTTAATTCCAGGTATCAACAGGTTTGGAATTACACTAGTATACAAACTCCCTGGTCCCAAAAGGATCAAATCTGCCTCATTAATCGCCTGGACCGCTTTTTCATACGCCCTCACTTTGTCTTTATTTAAAAAGACAATATTAATTTTTTTTCCAGCTTGTGGAATCTTATCTTCCCCCAAAATTTTTTTTCCGCCAGCATACACAGCACCAATTTTAATATTATCCAGTGTGGCTGGTAAAATTTTTCCCGCCGTGCGAAAAATCGTGGAGGTTGCCTCTATTGCCTGTTCGAATGATCCTAGATGCTTAGTTAGGGCTGCAATCCAAATATTTCCAAGCGTATGGTTTGATAAGGATTTATTTTTCCCAGGAAATCGATATTCCAATATTTTGGATAATATTTCTCCATCTTCCGCCAACGCTGAAATACATTTACGGATATCTCCTGGTGGCAAAATATCAAATTCTTTCCTGATTACTCCCGTGGAAGAGCCGTCATCAGTCACAGCCACAATTGCTGAAATGTTATTAGAATATTTTTTAAGCCCGGATAATAAAACGGATAAACCCGTGCCACCACCGATTGCGGCAATTTTAATATCACTTCCAGCAAGAAGACGAGGGTCGTTAGGCTCGTAAACGAGATTTCTCCACCATGTTTTGAAAAAGCTTTCTCTCATTTTATCATCCCTTTAGCATGTAAGTCTCGATAATAAGAAATTGCAAATCTGTGTGCCTCATCACGCAATGCAACAATGTTGTTTTTGATTCCGGGGGTCTTTTCGATATAGCTTTTTACATCATGATTCTGAAAGTGTAGCTCGTCTTTGTCACGCTTTGGCCCCTTTGAAATTGAAATAATCGGGGCATGCAAACCTGATTCCGTAAGGACTTTCAGTGCAGCCTTAAGATGTGTTTCCCCGCCATCAATCACTACCAAATCAGGATCACCCCATTTGTTATTCATTCTGCGCCGTAGAATTTCTGCCATCATCGCGATGTCGTTAGCACCATTCACATTTTTGATTTTAAATTTTCGATATTCTTCCGGCGCTTTTTTACCAGAGATAAATACACTCATCGCGCCGACCGCATAGCTGCCAGAAATATTGGAAATATCGAAACATTCCATTCTTTTGAAATATACTTTGGTGCTATCAAACACATCATCCCGAATTCCCAGCGCCACATCTCGTAAATGGTCAAGGGCAGCAACCTGATTTCGTGTTAACGCTGCAACCTCATATCGCTTCTGCCGACTCAATTCTTTCATTTCTTTGTAAAGGGCTTGCTCAACCTCGGCTTTCTTCCCACGGAGAAAATTTTTAAGATATGTGATGTTTTTGTTATATTGTTTTTTATCTACCCAATCGGCGCAGGGCGCAGTGCAAACACGAATGTCACCATATATACAAGCACGGCATTTCTTGGCCTGCAGATTATATTTCGTTTTTGAACAATCGCGATAAGGAAAGATTTTCCTCAAATATCGCAATGATTTTTTAAGTTCCATTCCATTTGGATAGGGGCCAAATAATCTGCCCGCTTTTTTCTCGCGAGCAAACTCTTCGTGCGGTATATCTTTAATTCTTCTCAATCCAACGCATGGAAATTCTTCTTTTGTGAAATGAATTACAAAAAACGATTTATCATCCTTGAACTGAATATTATATCTTGGCTTAATTTTTTTAATCAGCTCGGCTTCAAGAATTACCGCCTCAATCTCACTTTCGGTTTCTTTGAAAATTATTTTTCTTGCGTTTGAAACCATTAGATCAATTGACGGACCACGGCCAATCTCTTTTAAAAAATATGATTTTATCCTACTTTTTAAATTTTTGGCTTTGCCCACATACAAAATATCCCCGTCGGCATTCTGAAACTGATATACCCCCGGGGATTTTGGCGCGTAAATTATATAATCCTGTAAACTCTTCATTTCAATTGCTTAATATATTTCACAACCTCATCTATTTTTATAATTTTCTTTTCTGTTTTTTTGCGATTTGCTATCTCAACTCCACCGGATTTGAAAGATCGCTCAGAAACAACAATGGTTATCGGACAACCAATCAGATCTGCGTCGGCAAACTTTTCGCCGGCAGTGATTTCTTCTCTATCGTCATACAACACTTCAATTCCAGCGTCAAGAAGCTCCTTGTAAATCTTCTCTGTTTCCTCATTTTTGTTTAAAGAGATTAAATTGACACTGAATGGCGCAATGTTTTTCGGCCAGATGATCCCATAATCATCGTGAAATAATTCTACAGCCGTGCCCAAAAGGCGTGTTAGACCAATGCCGTAACAACCCATTATCATTGCCACTTCTTTACCCTCAGAGTTCAGAACTTTAGCATTCATTTGGGATGAATATTTATTTGAAAGAGGAAAAATATTACCAACTTCAATTGAATTGGCCATAACAATTTTACCATCGCATTTCGGGCATTTATCACCCTCAGATACTTTCGCAATTTCTCTGTTTTGGGCAAAATCACACTTGTTGCAATAAAAGATTGTATCTTCACCGGAAGTCGCCAAAGCTTGAAATTCATGCGAAAATTCTGAGAATACTCCACCGCTAGCCTCGACCAATTTGGTCTCAATTCCACATCGGGAAAAAGCTCTAAAATACGCTTTGATCACTTCTTGATAGTACTTTTCAAAATCTGCTTCATCAATATGAAAGCTATACATATCTTTCATAATAAATTCTCGCCCACGAAGGAGACCTGACTTAGCTCTCGGCTCATTCCTGAACTTGGTTTGTATTTGATAAAGAGATATTGGCAAATCTTTGTATGAAGAAATATGATGCCTCACAATGTCGATGATCTGTTCTTCATGAGTTGCGCCAAGACCGATCTCCTTATTTCTTGAGTCCTTAAACTGATACATCACTTCAGACATCTTACTCCAGCGACCAGTTTCTTCCCATAATTCTCTTGGCTGAAGCACATTCATTAGAAGCTCTTGTCCCTCAACCTTATTCATTTCATCTCGAATAATATTTTCAATTTTAGAATAAACACTGAAACCAAGCGGAAGAAGTGCATACGCCCCCGCCATGTGTTTTTCAACAAAACCACCGCGAGCTAAAAGAGAGGCATTTATCGAATCAGAATCAGCCGGAGTTTCCTTATAAGTTTTGATAAGGCTTTTAGATCTTTTCATTCCCCGCTACTTTCTTATTAAATGTATTATATCACCATACGTGATCAATGCGATTAGAAGAAGCAAAAACACAAAGCCAACCGAGTGAATAATGTTTTCGACATACTCGCGAATTAATCTCCGACGAGCAACCATTTCAATTAAAATAAAAAGTATTCTGCCCCCATCAAGTGCAGGTATGGGCAAGATGTTCAAAATTGCCAGATTAATAGAAAGCAATGCAACAAATTGAAGAAGGGCAAGGATTCCCATTCTTACAAACAAACCGGTATAAGTATAAATTGCGACAGGGCCACCAACTCCTTCGCCAGCTTGTCCTGTAGTAAATAAATTATGCAAGTAATTTCCCAAAAACTCAAACGTAAAAATACCGATACGATATTCTTCGCGAGCCGCAACCCAGGGAGCATCATACAGCGGTACTCTGATTATGCTTCTCTCAATCAGTCCAACTCCCAAAGGTGCATCGGAAGATCCGGACAGAGAAACCTCTTGTTTATTTATCGCCCCATCTCTTTCGTATACTACAGTAACCTTTTGGCCATAATAAGCTTGAGTAAAATTGGTTAGATCTGAGAAACTTCCCACATTTTGAGTGGTGTTGCTAGAATCAATTTCTTTAATTATATCCCCGGCAGCCAAACCAGCAGACTTAGCTGGAGAATTATTTTCGAAATCGGCAATGATTATTTGATTAGATAGTCTTTTGCCAGGGACTTGATCCGAAGGAGAGATAACGGGAGACATGCCCACAGAAAAACCGACAACCAAAAGAACCCATGCCAGTACAATATTCATCAATATTCCAGCAAGAGAGATAATTAACCTTTTATAAGCCGGTTGATTTTCCAGTGCGCGCTTGCTTTTACTCTCCTCCAACTCACCGAGCATTTTTACATAACCGCCGAGAAAAAAGAAGGTATTTATAGTATATGTCGTCTCGCCCTTCTTTATCGAAAAAAGTCTCGGTGGAAAACCAAAAGCAAATTCTTCAACTTTCACTCCGGCTTTTTTTGCAGCGATAAAATGCCCGAATTCATGTGACAGAACAAGAAGCGCCAGAATTATAATAAATGTTACAATGGTCAATATCATCTAATTAGATCTTCATTACTTCAGATTCTTTTTCAGTGATCATTAAATCAACTTCTTTATTTTTCCGCTCTATTAGCTCATTCAGATCTTTTTCTGCTTGATATTTATCATCCTCAGTCGCTTCATTATTTTTAATAAGGCCCTGAACACGCGACCAAGCATCGCCACGAATTGTGCGAAGTGACACCTTGGCTTCTTCTCCGGTTTTTTTAACCTGTTTGGAAAGTTCGATTCTGCGTTCTTCTGTAATTGGTGGCAAACTCAAGCGGACAAACGTTCCATCGTTTACTGGAGTTAGGCCAAGGTCTGCATTTCTGATTGCGGTTTCAATATCTCCAAGAGAATTTCGATCAAAGGGTTTGATTTGAATTAGGCTTGCTTCAGGAACAGAAATGCTAGCCAACTCTTTGAGCGAAGTATTCATGCCATAATACGAAACTAGAATATCTTCAACCAACGAACCTTGCGCTCGGCCCGTGCGAATTTTTGTAAGATCGGATTTCAGGTTTACGATAGATGCTGACATTTTTACATCGGCATCTTTCAAAATATCTGCAATCATCAGCCTCCTTATTAATTCAATAAAATTTTATCACTTTAGTTGCCGAGTTCATAGCGGGTAAATCGTGAGATAACTATATTTTCTCCGATTTTGGCAATCAAATCATTGAGAAGATTTCCAATTGTTTTGTCCGGATCTTTAATAAATGGCTGAGACAAAAGGCAAATCTCTTCGAAATACTTTCCCATTTTACCATCAACAATTTTGGCCGCTATTTCTTCCGGTTTACCAGAGGCTTTTACTTCTTCCATGAAAATCGCTTTTTCTCTGTCAGCTTCTTCGGCTGGGACTGCATCGGAATTTACATATTTTGGATTCATTGCCGCGATATGAAGAGCAACATCATGAACGAATGTTTTAAATTCATCGTTTCTAGCGACAAAATCAGTTTCTGTGAGAACCTCAAGGATCACCCCGATTTTTGCATCATGGCAGTAGCACTCAATAATCCCCGATTTTGTTTCGCGTTCTGCTTTTTTAGCTGCCTTTGACATTCCTTTTTTGCGCAATATCTCGATTGCCAAATCCTCATCCCCACCAGCTTCAATAAGAGCTGATTTAACTTCCATCATTGGAAGACCAGTTTTGGCTCTGAGTTCTGCAATTTCTTTAGCTGTAATATTTGCCATGTTCCTCCAAAAAATTAATTTTTATCGTTAGCCACCGCCCCTTTGTTTTCTTTGATCGTTTTTGCAAATAAATTTACAAATAGGGCAATGGATTTTGTGGCATCGTCGTTAGCTGGAATAGGATAGTCGACTAGATTCGGATCAGCATTGGTATCTACTATACCAATTGTCGTAACCCCAGATTGAGTTGCTTCTTTTATGGCATTTTTTTCATCATGAACCCCAACCAGGATGATTACGTCAGGCTGTTTGGAAAGGCCGACAAGTCCTCCGACCAATCTCTCGCCTTTTTCAATTTCTTTTGTAAGTTTTACTTTGTCGCGTTTTTTCATCTCTGCAAATTCTGGGCTCGATACGATCAATCTGGCTCTTTCCAATTTCTTGAAAGCTTTCTGAACTGTGTTGAAATTTGTTAACATTCCACCCAGCCAACGAGAAACAATGTAAGGCATACCACAATCCTGAGCGCCTTTTTTGACAATCTCTTGGGCCTGTTTTTTGGTACCAACAAATAGGACCGTTTTCCCTTCTTTGGCCGCTTCAGCTAAAAAATTCATCGCGTCGGAAAGCTGTGATTGCGTTTTTTCCAGATCAATAACATGGACACCAGATTTGGCGCCAAAAATAAATTTGTCCATTTTGGGGTGCCAACGACTGGTTTTGTGCCCAAAATGAACGCCTGCTTCGAGCATCTCTCGAAGTGTTGGTGTGGTAACCATAAACGATTCTCCTTTTTAACCTCCGCCTTACGATTTACCTCGGCCCGAAGATTTCGGGACGGGCAAAGGATTTTTTAATCTCGGCTCGCCCAAAGGACGAGACGGATGAGAAAGGCGTGTGAATTTATTAACAATTAATTACTTTTAAGACATTATCATATTTTTTGGATAATTTCAATATTTAACCCGAACAATCCCTTGACATAATTTAAAAATATTGTTAAAGTCGTTTTTGTCGGTTTCGCGGGAGATCGAAACCTGACGGGGCGAGGGTTCAAGGAGTCCGCTCCAGTCTCCCGCCTAATGGTGGCGAAGCGAAAGCTTATTGCCGAGAGGCAATCGCAAGTAACCAATCTTGCCGCCATCCCAAACATTAAACCGCCCATGGGCGGTTAAGCTTGCCTCTTTGGAGGCAGGGTACGTAGCTCAGTTGGATAGAGCGTCTCCCTGATAAGGAGAAGGCCGGGGGTTCAATCCCCTCCGTACCCACCACCCTTCCCTCTCTGCGCCTCGCGCAGAGAGGGTTTCCCGTTTTTAGGCTTGATTTTAAGTCAATATTCTGTTAATATAATTTCGTTATGAAAAAAGTCATTCATCCAACTTATTATCCTGAGGCTAAGGTCACATGTGCATGTGGTGCAACTTTTACTATGGGATCAACCGAAAAAGAGATTCATGTAGAAATCTGCTCCGCCTGTCACCCATACTTTACCGGCAAAGAAAAACTGGTTGATACCGCTGGCCGCGTCGATAAATTTAAAGAGCGAATGGAAGCAGCCAAGAAGTTCAAAGAAACTAAAGAACTGAAGAACAAAAGAACCGAAGAACCAAAAGAGAATACTTCCAAAAACGAAAAATCTGAAGATAAATAGCTCAATTTGAGATACAATGAAACCAGCGAGAATTTTCAAGCTGGTTTTTCATTATCTAACATAAGCCCAATAAGTCTTATTAGAATTTTTATGAACGATAAACTACAAAAAATTTTAGATCGTTATTACAAACTCGATAATAAACTCAAGGATCCGGCGTTATCGTCAAATCCCGAGGAATTGGCTCACGTCGCTAAAGAAAAAGCTGAGATCGAAGATGATGCCAAAAAAATCGAGCGTTATTTTCAAATTGAAAAAAATATTGAAGAAAATAAAGAAATAATTCGCGATAATGATCCCGAACTTTCTGAAATCGCAGAGTCCGAGCTCGATGATTTAACAGCGGAAAAATCTAATCTGGAACAAGATTTGAAGCGTCTCCTCGTTCCGGAAGATCCAATGGACAAAAAAAACGTCATCATCGAAATTCGCCCGGCAGCCGGTGGTGATGAGTCAGAGCTTTTCGCTGCTAAGATTTTTCGGATGTACTCTCGCTACGCTGAGCGCCAGGGTTGGAAAATGGAAATTTTAAATTCATCAATGAGTGGGATTGGGGGCATTAAGGACCTTTCATTTGAAATTAAAGGCGACAAGGTCTATTCGAAAATGAAATACGAATCAGGTGTTCATCGAGTCCAGAGAGTACCAGAAACTGAAAAAGCCGGCAGAATTCATACCTCAACAGTTACCGTGGCGGTACTTCCGGAAGCTGAGGAAGCTGATATTGAAATAAAACCCGAGGACCTTCGAATCGATGTTTTTCGATCCTCCGGCCCTGGCGGCCAATCGGTAAATACAACTGATTCCGCCGTTCGAATCACGCATACACCAACCGGGCTTGTGGTTACCTGCCAAGATGAAAAATCGCAATTGAAAAATAAGGCAAAAGCCCTGAACATCTTACGCTCTCGGCTTCTTTCGGCTGAAGAAGAAAGGTTATCCAAAGAAAGGGGAGATGCTCGCCGTTCGCAGATCGGCACCGGAGATAGATCGGAAAAAATCCGCACTTATAACTTCCCCCAAGATCGCATTACCGATCACCGGATCAATATGTCCTGGCATTCATTGCCAAAAATTATGGATGGTGATATTGAGCCGATAATTACTGCCCTCATTGCGGAAGACCAAGCACGAAAATTACAATCTGAATCTAATGAATCTTAAAACCGCTTTTTTGCGCGCCAAAAATGAACTCAATGCAATAGGCATTAAAACAGCCGAACTCGATGCCAAAGTTTTGCTTTTGCAGGTTATCGAAGAAAATGATGTTTATCTTTTGAAAAATCCCCTTTTCCCTTTAACCAACTCGCAATATTCAAAATTCCGCCGATGTATTCGCCGGCGAAAGTCTGGCGAACCGGTCGCCTATATTCTCGGCCATAAAGAATTTTTTGGTTTTGATTTTAAGGTAAACAAAAATGTCCTCATTCCACGACCGGAAACCGAACTCATCGTCGAGCAAGCAATCGAGTTTATAAAGCATAAAGTCCAAAAATTCGAAGGCAAATTAAACATCATCGATATTGGCACCGGTTCCGGCTGCATTATAATTTCAATCGCAAATTCTCTACGGACTATGGGCTATGGACTACGTGCTAAATTGTATGCAAGTGATATTTCTGATAAAGCACTGCGAGTCGCCAGACTGAATGCCAAGAAGAATGGGGTTAATAAACAAATTAAATTTTTCCGTTCGGACCTATTTTCGAATGGAAAATTGCCAAAAAAATTCGATTTAATTTTAGCAAATCTGCCTTACCTAAAATCGAATTATAAAAATCTGGATTCCGAACCAAAAATCGCACTCGACGGAGGAAGGAATGGATTGAAAATTGTCAGCTCATTAATTGAGCTTTTGCCGGAAAAATTAAACCGCAGCGGCATTGCCCTCCTAGAGATTGACAACGATCAACCAGAAAAAATTAAAAAAAACGTTGGTAATATTCCAAATTTAAAATTTGAAGAAGTAAAATCCATTCCTCATTGGCACGGCACGATAAAAATTTCAAGAAATTGAAAAATCCGCCATCGGGCGGATTTTTCATATACTTGTGATAATTTGCGTAAAGGATTATGCACGCTACTCTGATTATCTTATTGTGATTGCTGAAGTACTACCTTCACATCTTTTTCATCACCCTTAGAGAGAATACGAAGTGTAATCGTGTCTCCGATTTTGTATTGCTGGATAAGGTTTACAAGGCTATGATCAACATCAACTTTTTCTCCGTTTATCTCTAGAATAATATCGTTTTCAACAATTCCTGCTTTATCTGCCGGCGATCCTGGCACAACAGCAACTTGTCCAAGGCCATTACCCCGAATTACGAGTGCCCCATAATCAACGGACAAATTATTCTGTTGTGCAATATCTTTGGTAATTTGAATATATCTTACTCCAAGATACGGACGAACAATTTTTCCGGTAGCCTTGATGCTGTCGATAGCCGTTTTTGCTACATTGATCGGAATAGCAAAACCGATTCCTTGTGCATTTGATGCTACCGCCGTATTTATTCCGATAACCTGGCCAGCCAAATTGACTAACGGCCCACCAGAATTTCCGGGGTTAATCGCGGCATCGGTTTGTAAAAGCCCGGTTAAATCTTCAGATGTCGTTCCCGTGGAATCTGATGCCTGAACTGATCGATTTACTCCCGAAATTACCCCTTGGGTAACAGTATTCTGATATTGCCCCAGAGCATTTCCTACCGCTACAACCCATTGCCCAACAACCAATTGGTCCGAGTCGCCAAGTTCCACTACCGGCAAATTATTAGCGTCGATTTTGACTACAGCCAAATCCTGCGTAGGATCGAGTGATTGAACTGTTGCGTCAAATGATCTACCATCGGCCAGAACAACGGTGTATTGGGTATTGGTATCAGAAACGACATGCTTATTAGTGAGAATCAATCCGTCATTCGTGATGATGAAGCCCGTTCCGGCGCCCTGTGATTGAACAGTTTGGCCAAATAAATTCTGATAAGTTGATTTAGATACGATTGAAACCACCGAAGGAGAGACCTTTTTGCTCGCATCGATCACCGCATTGGATTCCTGTAGTACTAATTTCTGGGTGGTGGTTGTTCCAATTGATAGATTGCCAACATTTTTTACCCCAAGCTTGTTGGCGATTGCGCCATTGTTTGTAAATAATACAACGATTGCAAACATGCCTCCTATTATTCCCAAAACAAACGCTGTGATTACAACAAATACTGATAAAACAAGGGCCTTGCTTTTTCTTTTGGGTGTAACACTTGGCATTTCCGGGCTACCAAAATTGCTATCTTCTATTTTTATTTCTTGAGGAGACATCAATCCTCCATACTTAATTCTATATACAAACTAAAATTATACTTTAGATATTCAGTAAGTTCAATGTACGATTAAATTCTACCCCTAATATACTGAGAATTCCCTTAAAAAATTAAGAGCTTTTGCGAATAAAATTTTTAAGCTTTAACTCATCATCTTTAAGCTCACGCTCTAGTACCACCCAGCCATTTTTATCCAGATTCACATTTGGCACGATATGCAACTTTCCGTCATCTGCAACAATCCGGACCTTTCTTATGTCAACTTTTTGAATCACGCCTTCGACATCACCGGTCTTAACCCTGAATCCAACCTCAAAATCTTCATCTTTAGCTAAAAAGACGCCGGAAATAATATCCGAAGTCAAGGTTGTGGCACCATTCGCCAAAGCTAAACCAAGAACTAGAAGCGATCCTGAGATGGTGATTGCGATTGAAGTAAAACCAAGCGCTCTTGCCATTTCTCCAAATAATAATACCCAGAATATAATTGTTAGCATCGAAATAATTATTCCGGATAATGCTTTTGGCACCTTAGTATATTTCAAAGTGTTTTTTAAAACCGAAAGCACAATGCGTATAATTATGTAACCTATTACCAAGCCAAGCACTACAAAAGGAAGCTTGGGCAGATAATTCAAGATGGGATCCCAAAATCTCGTAACGATATAATTCATTTGCTCTCCAATCTCTCAGTAATTAATTTATTTATGATCTGCGGATTGGCTTTTCCACCCATTTCGCGCATAACAAGACCAACAAAAAAACCTAAAAGTTTTTTCTCACCAGTTCGATATCGCTCAGCCTCGGCCGGATTCTCTGAAATTATCTTGTCAACAATTTTTCCAACTGAGTCTTCGTCGGAAACTTGTTCGAGGCCTTCGGCCTTAATAATTTCAGCTGCAGTTGTACCGCTTTCAACCATTTTAGAGAAAATGTTCTTTGCAGTGTTGTACGAAATTTTTCCTGATTTTATAAAAGAAAGAAGGTCACCAAGATGTGTTATTGGAACCCGTTTTTTGTACTCTTCATATGTGAGCTTTTTGTTGGCAATTTCCCGGCTGACTTCTTCGGTCACCCAGAGAGCCAATGCTTTTTCTAATTTTTCCGCATCCTTAAGATAAGTCGCATGATCAATATTTGAGACAATTTTATCAGCAATGTTTTCTGGAATTTCAGATTCATTAAGATGTGCTTTGAGTGTTGCGGGTGTATGCCCAATAGATTTTTTAATTGTTTCAACCGCATCGTTCGGGGTTTTGACCGGTGGTAAATCAGGTTCTGGAAAATATCGATAGTCGGCAGCTTCCTCTTTGCGGCGTTGTTCGAAAGTAATATCTTTTTTGCTGTCATAACCTCGAGTGATCTTCGATTTTTTTTCCGGCCAATTTTGGTAATCGTCTTCCAATCTTTTTGCTTCGATCAGAAGCGCCCTTTCAATAAATTTGAACGAATTAATATTCTTGAGTTCAACTATTGGCGACATCTTTCCATTTTCATCCTTCACATCAATATTGGCATCGCAGCGCAAATGTCCCTTTTCCATCGATGCCTCGGAAACTCCGAGATATTTTACGAGAAGAACAAGTTCCTGCAAAAATTTTTTTGCTTCCGCCGGCGAGGTAATGTCCGGCTCGGTCACTATTTCCATAAGGGGTGTGCCGGCGCGGTTAAGGTCAACATAACTTGCACCATTTTTATGTATTAATTTGCCGGCATCTTCCTCGAGATGAATGCGGTTTAATCTAATTTTGTGCCCGTCAATTTCAAGATGTCCCCCAATGCAAAAAGGTTGATCGTACTGGCTAACCTGAAAACCTTTTGGCAAATCCGGGTAGAAATAGTGTTTTCGGTCAAATTTTGAAAGGGGATTGATTTTGCAATTCATAGCCAGGCCAGTCTTGATAGTCCACTCTATTGCTTGCTTATTCGCAACAGGCAACGCGCCTGGCATGCCAAGGCAGACTGGACAAACATTGGAGTTTGGCTCGGCAGATTCCGAATTATTGTCACATTCACAGAACATTTTGCTTTTCGTCGCAAGCTGTACATGAATTTCTAATCCGATTGTAGTTTTAAACTTAGGCATTATCTTCCTTCGGAATCGTTAACATTATCTTCTTTGTATCGTGTCGCTTGTTCAGAACTGGTTCTCCAATCACCCTGTCCTGTGGTCACGGTCTTTGGTGTATCATGTTCACCAGCCAAATATCCGGGCAATGCATCTTCAACATGATCCCTTAAATAAGTGGCATTTCTCATATCTCTCCATGAATGGTAGTATTTTGGAATGATCCCTTGATTTATCACGGATGAGGCATAATTCAAATATTGATCACTGGGCTTTAACTCAAGACTGGAAGCAAGATAGTCTTTCACCTGTTCGATGGAATTTGGGTCATAAGGGTCTAGTGAAGAAATACCAAGAATATTTGAAATGATAATCAATCGGACCAATGGACTTGATTGCTCTAAACCGGCAATAATATCATCGATCGTTTTTTCTTCGTTTCTATGTAAATGTTCACGTATAATTTGCGGAAACTGATCTGAAAAAAGTGAGACCTTTTCAACAGCGTTTTCTGTTTCACCTGGAGGGATAGCTCCAATTCCTTCAGATTTCATTATGTAAACCTCATTAAATTATATTTCCTGAATATAAGCTAAAAATTTTTGGGTGGCAGACACTAACGTTTGTCGCCCGATTTCTCCGTTGTCATGGGCAATCTGATTTCTTATTTTATGCGCGTACCATACTGATTCATATGTATTCCTATCCATAAATTTTTCCGCCGCGCGCAATCTGTCAGCAAACGTTTCCCCTTCACAACCTTTCAATTTCAAAATGAAATCCACCAACTTGTCTGCTTCCAAAACCGCATGTTTTAGCTCAATTTTATTGTCCGAATTAGCAAGATCTAAAATTTCATTTCTTTTTGTGCGGATATAATTTTTCTCCTCGTTTGAAATTCCCCGCTTGACTTTGCCTTTCTTTCGAAATGGCAAAGTAACAAGCCACCATAACCCACGGAACAATCCTAAAACTATTACTTCCGGAACCGTTTGCTGATTTTTTTTATAATTTGCCATTATTTGATCTCTATCGAATTAATATAAACCGGACTCACGGGTTTATCATTCGAATCAGTAGCTACTTCGGAAATGCTTTTTACCACATCCATCCCGGATAATACTTCGCCGAAAACCGTATATTTTCCATCGAGCTGAGGCTGTGGTTGGTCAGAGACAATGAAAAACTGGCTTCCGTTCGTATTCGGGCCAGAGTTTGCCATCGCAAGCGTGCCGGCGACAATCTTGTGGTCATTAATTTCATCATTAAATTCATATCCCGGCCCACCAGTTCCATCACCCTTTGGATCACCGCTTTGGATCATGAAGCTTTTAATCACTCGGTGAAACGTAAGACCATCATAAAATTTTTGATCCGCCAATTTTTCGAAATTTGCGACAGTATTTGGCGCATCCTGATCATATAGTTTAAGATCAATATCACCGAGGGAAGTCGTAATGAGTGCTTCGTGTCTAGCGGGCGGATTTAAAGTTGCATTTATTTTCCCGCCAACAAAAGGAAATACAATGATAAGCGCAACCGCAACCACATACACCCAAAAATCAATTCTGTGCCAAGGCTCAGACCATGGGTTACTTAAAAATCTCTTCTTTTTTACAAGTTCCTTCTTGTCTATTATCTCTTCAATTTTTTTCTCTTTTCTTATGCGAGCTTTTTTACCCATCGGTTCCTTCAAAACAAATACTAATTTCTTAACTCTGGAAAAATGATCAGGATTATTTTTGTAGCTTTTTACGCCTTGCTTTGATCTTCCCCATCTTCTTTTTAACTGATTCAAAAGCATCGATATCAATATTCTCGGCAATAAGTAAAGCAGTAATTATCACGTCGGCAATTTCACTGGAAATGTTATCTTTTTTATAATCAGACATTTTTTCACTGCGCTGCATATTCATTGACGACATAATTTCGTTGGATAATTCACCAACCTCTTCCATCAATTTCACGGTTCGATTGAGTGTTCTGCGATCTTGGTCATAAATTGCGCCAATCTCACTAAGTGTTTTTTCATGCTCTTCCCTGATCAATTTTTGAATTTCTTCCGTATTCATAGTTTTGGCTTTTTAACATGATGATCTGTTGAATTTTCAAATGCACTGGCGACTTTAAAGATTTTACCTTCTCCATGCATTGGGCCGATTAGCTGCATACCGACCGGAAGGCCAGACTTGGTAAACCCGGCAGGTACGCTCATTGCCGGCACACCGGCAGGATTTATCGGCACGGTATTGGCATCGGCCAAATACATCGAGAGCGGATCATCCATCTTCTCCCCGATTTTGAAAGCCGGGAAAGGGGAGACCGGCGTTAAAAGAACATCATATTTTTGTAATACTTCCTCGTACTCTTTCTTGATTTTCGTTCGGACTTTAGCCGCCTTAAGATAATATGCATCGTAATAGCCAGAGGAGAGTGTATATGTACCCATCATAATCGAACGCTTTGCTTCATCCCCAAATCCGGCTGTTCTGGAATTGAAATAGATTTCTTCCAAAGTTTTTAGTTTTTCGTTTTTAGTTTTTAGTTCGCTATAGCCATAACGAATTCCATCATATCTGGAAAGATTTGATGATGCTTCAGATTTTGCGATTATATAGTATGTCGCAATCGCGTATTTAGTTGATGGCAATGATGTTTCCTCAACAATCGCACCCAATTTTTCTAGCTGGTGTTTCGCGTTTTCCAAAATTTCTGCTACCTCAGGATTTAATCCCTCACCATAAAACTCTTTTGGCACGCCGATTTTTACCCCTTTCAAATTTTTAGCAAGATACGAGGTATAGTCGGGTAATGCTTCCTGTATCGTGGTTGAATCCTTCGGATCATTGCCGGCGATATGATTTAAGATAATTGCCGCATCTTCGACGGTTTTGGCAATTGGTCCGATAGTATCAAAACTTGAAGCATAGCTTACCACTCCGTTTCTAGAGACTAGCCCATAGGTTACCTTAAGTCCGACTGTTGAGCAAAAGCTGGATGGCTGGCGTATTGAGCCTCCGGTATCGGTTCCTAGTGAAAAAACGCACTCGTCAGCAGCAACGGCAGCTGCCGATCCTCCCGACGAACCACCGGGAACTCGGTCCAAATCCCAGGGATTATGCGTCGGTCCAAAATACGAGGTTTCTGTCGATGAGCCCATCGTAAATTCATCTGTATTCACTTTCCCGAGAAGTATACAACCGGCATCCTTAAGTTTTTTAACAACCGTTGCGTCGTGAGGAGGAATAAAATCTTCGAGTATTTTTGAGGCTGCAGTTGTCTTTATTCCCTTCGTTAAAAACACATCCTTGAGCGCTATCGGAATCCCGTCGAGTTCACTTAAAATTTTGCCAGCAGCTCTGCGCTTGTCAGACTCCTTCGCCTCATTGAGAGCGGATTCTTTTGTAATCGTAATATATGATTTTACTTTCGGTTCCACGCTTTCAATCCGTTCGAAAATTGCTTCTGTTAATCTGGCTGAGGTGATTTCTCCGCTTGAAAGCTTGTCTATTGCCTGTTTTAGAGTTAAAGAATGCATTTAGATTTCCTCATCACCATTAGCAAAAACGCCTGGAACTTTGAAAGATTTGGACTCAAATTCCGGTGCATTTAGCTCTATTTCGGCATATCCTATTTCCGATCTTTCAACTATGTCTTCGCGAGAAATATTGGTTAGTCCGGTAACCTGAGCAGTCGGTTCGACATTTTCCGTATTTACTTCGGACAGCTGGTCAACATATTCTAAAACGCTAGAGAGCTGTCGAGCAAACTTGTCTTTTTCCGGTTCGGAAAGATTCAGCCGTGCCAATTTGGCAATATATTCAACATCGGTTTTGGATAATTTCGCCATAAACAAAAAAATATTAGCTCTTAGAAACCTAAACCGATCTTAGCACTATTCGTTTCTAGGTTCAAGCAACCAATTGCTATTTTTAAATCCTCTGGCAATCAAAAACAACAGGATATTTATTATCAAAACAAGCTGAACAAAATCCTGTATTACCAGAAGCTCGATGTAGCCCATCTAGGCTCAAATAATGCACTCCCTCTACTCCGAGGTATTTTTCCAGTGCCGGCAAATCAAGTTTGGAGGCAATTAATTCCTCTTCTTTTGCCATATCAATGCCATAGTAACACGGGTGTTTTACTGGTGGGCTCGCTACAATTATTCGGATTTCCTTTGCACCGGCTTCGCGTACCATTTTTACGATTTCCTTAGATGTCGAGCCACGAACAATAGAATCATCAACCAGGCCAACTCGCTTGCCATTGATTAATTTTTTTAACACATTTAATTTCAAACGTACTCCCGAGATCCTGACTGAACTTGAAGGATCAATAAAAAGACGTTTTGCTTGGGGTGTTTTAATGATTCCCCTGCCATATGAGACACCCGAGGCGCTGTGAAATCCAATTGCCGATGCGATTCCTGAGTCTGGAATTGGAACAATAATATCTAGCTTCTTTTTTAATATCTGATTTTCTTCAAATAAAATTTTCCCTAATTTATGGCGAAACATTTCATTCGGAGTACCGTTCAAAATACTATCCGGCCTTGATAAATATATTTTCTCAAAAACACAAAAACTAACCTTACTTCCTCCATGCAAATATTTACTGGATATTATCTTTCCACTGGAGAAAACTAGCATAGTGCCCGCCCCAACCTCCTTTATATTTTTTGCACCCATTTGATCCAGAGCACAAGTTTCAGAAGCAAGCATAAAAATAGTTTCTTCGTTAGTTTTTGCCCTCCCATAAAAAAGAGGCCTGATTCCTTTCGGATCACGTACAGCGATTAATTTTTTAGCGGTTAAAACAAGAAGAGAAAAGGATCCACAAATTCGATTACAAGTTTCAGCGACTGCTTGTTCAATAGTTTTTTCATTTGAATGCGCAATCAACGATGCAATTAATTCTGTGTCGCTATCTCCTGATAACTTAATTCGGCGGCTTATCATTTCTTGGCGTAATTTAGAACTATCAATATTGCCGTTATGAACAACTGAAACATGATATTTTCCTCTTTTTTCAACTGGCTGGGCATTTTCTATAACTGATCCTCCGGTTGTCGAATAACGATTTTGCCCGACTGCAATATTGCCGGTAAGCGGAGTAATAGTTTCTTGGCGAAAAATTTCGCTTACCAGTCCTTGTTTTTTGTATGTCTTGATTCTTTTGCCGTTTGATACCGAAATTCCAGCAGATTCTTGTCCCCGGCCCTGAATACTCTGAAGACCAATAACAAGAAGGCTTGCCAACATGAATGAATCCTTATTTTTTTCGGATATCGCTCCAACTATTCCACACATGGTAATCCTTTTGTAATTAAAACTAAATCATCCCAATTTCATCTTATATCTTTTACCCTGAAATACAAAAAATGCATTAAAATTTTGTGCACATTTTTTGTTCTCCTAGATGATTTGATATTTAAATCGGGAAAATTTGATTAAGGGAAGATATATATCCTAACCAAAATAAATCAGAGCGATTGACAAAACTACCCTTATGTTATAATATTCCAAGTTGGACTCATACACCGACATACAGGCTACAGGAGGAGATGTTCGTGATCGACAAAGTTAGAGAGTTCAAACCATGGGAGAAGCCGAGGGCTGACGGGAAGCACAGCATCAGCTTCTTGATCGGGTTTCGTGCCGTACTTGCGATCCCGATCCAGCACTATGACGCCGTTCTCGGCGGTCTCTACTGCGTCGCCGTCCTCCTGCTTAGAGAGGATGGGGACCATGAGATCAGAGACCGGTCGAGCGGGCTCTTGGAAATCTTGGCAGGCCGAGAACAGGATAACCTGCCACTTTCCGATCCGGCCAAGCTCGAGATGTTGGTCGGGGTCCTGTCTTCGATCTCATCCAACTCGACCGCCTACCGGCTGTACAGGAACACGGCAACCCGCAGGGTCGTGATCGTCCGCGAGGAAGGCGAAATCGGCGAAGGGGCTACAGAGAAACCTGAGAAAAGACCAGCAGGCATCGCTGCCTGGTCCGTCGAAAGGTTCAATGAATGTCTCGCTCGTGGCCACCACCGGTTCGAGGGACGCATTCTGGTGAACAACCGAGGGGGCCAGCCTTACGAGCTGATGGTGTGCACTGACTGCAGAGTCACGATCGCAGCGATGCAAGTGATCCCGGGCAAATAGCCCAAGAAGGAGGATAGAGCCGAGCGGCCCCGATTCAATTCGGGGTCGTTCTGCGTTTTATCCACAGCAATATTTTTGACAGCGGTATATATCAAGTGGTAAGTCTAAAATAGATCGTATTACTTCCGCATCGGGGTGATTTTGATGGGAAGTTCGTCAGGTCGGCGTCGACGCCCGTCTTCGGTATGGAAGCAAGCATACCGCGCGAATGGTAAAGCTCACAAGCTCACCAAGTCGGGCGAAGACGAGAAGGCTGCCGAGGCGTTTTACCAGAAGGTAGGCTGTGTCTGCGAGACATCGCTTACCCCAGGCTTTACGCAATGGCAATGGGATCCTGTCGTAGAAGCCGTCTCGGTATCTCTAGCACACCCGCCGAAGAAAGAACGGCACAAGCGACTCCATGTTCCTCCAGACGTACTGGAGGAATACATCAGAGGGAACGGCTTTTCAAGCCGCGAAAGGAACTTCCTTCTGAAGCGCCTTCGGCAAGTACTTCGGTACCGAGAGAAAGGCGCTCCCCAACCTTACGTTCGGTAGGCAACCCTACTCTATCAACCCCGCAGTAACCTCGCGCGGGCCATCCGTGGCTCGCGCGTTCCCCGTTTTTTAGTACAAAATTTCATTTAAGTATTTCTAAAAAATCTTTTTCAGAAATAACCTTGATCCCCAATCTTCTGGCCTTATCCAACTTTGAGCCCGGATCTTCTCCCGCTACTAAAAAATCGGTTTTAGAAGTTACGGACGAAGAAACTTTGCCGCCAAATTGGACAATTTTTTTGTGGGCATCATCGCGGGTCATTGTTTCCAGGGTGCCTGTAACTACGAATGATTTTCCATCCAGTTTTTTTGAGCGGACAGGGGAGTGATATGGTGCGATTTCCACGCCAAGTTTTGTAAGTTTTTTAATCAAATTAATATTTCGCTCATCTTGAAAATATTTATAAATCGAATCAGCAACCTTCTCTCCCACCCCGTACATTGAATCAAACTTCTCTTTCGGCGCCGACATGATCGCATCGAGTGTTCCAAACTGGCTGGCGACATCAACTGCTGTTTCGCTCCCAATATGGCGAATGCCAAGAGCATATAAAAATCGTTCCAATGATATTTTTTTACTCTTCTCTATCGCTTCGACAAGGTTGCCGGCTGATTTTTCGGCAAATCTCTCAAGCGGTTTCAAATCCCCTTCCGAAAGTTCAAACAGATCTGCAGGATCCTTTATTAAGCCCTCACTTATTAACTGCTCGATAATTTTCGGCCCTAGTCCATCGATGTCGAGGGCATTTTTTGAAACAAAAAATTCAAGTTGCCGTCTTTCTCTCACCACGCAATTTTTGTCTGCGCAGTAATAGTCAACTTCGCCCTGTCGCCTCTCAACCTTACCGCCGCATACCGGGCATTCCTTGGGCATGTGAAAAGTTTTTTCTTTGCCCGTACGCATATTTTTGATTGGTGCAACAACTTCCGGGATTACATCCCCTGCTTTGTGAATAATTACGGTATCTCCAATGCGAATATCCTTACGCCGGATTTCATCTTCGTTGTGCAATGTTGCGCGGGAAACAGTTGATCCAGCAACCAGTGTCGGATTCATCACTGCAACTGGCGTCAATTTTCCAGTCCTGCCAACATTGACAATAATATCCTTGATTACGCTGGTTGCTTCTTCTGCTGCGAATTTGTAAGCTACCATTGCCCGTGGTGCTTTGCCGACCACGCCAAGCCGCTCAAATTCCTTCTTGTCATCGAGGACCACAACCACGCCATCGGTTTGATATGGCAGATTTTCTCGATCTTTGTCCCACTTTTCGAGAAATTCTTCAACTTCTTTAATGTCCTTACAATGTTTATTGTTTTTATTGACCTTAAATCCGAAACAGCCGGCAAGCTCGTGCTCTTCGTGGTGATATTGTAAACCCAATTTTGTTGGAACGGCATAAACCAAGAAATCCAAATCGCGAGCTGCTGTCACTTTTGGATCAAGCTGACGCACGGAACCGGCCGCAATATTTCGTGGATTGGCATATGGCGCCAAACCATCCTGAATTCTATCCTCATTTAGTTTTTCAAAATCAGCTTTAGAGAGAAATACTTCTCCGCGAACTTCAAATTTTCTATGAGTTGACGCGTCCTCTCCCCGCTTGCAAAGATAGTCACTCGGCTTCCCGTATTCCGATAATTTTAGTGGAATACTATCGACGGTCCTTAGGTTCTGCGTTACATCTTCGCCGACAGTGCCATCTCCACGGGTTGCGCCACGAGTCAAAATTCCATTCTCGTAAATCAAAGATACTGCCAGCCCATCCATCTTAAGCTCGACAAAATATCCGCCGGATTCTATTGCTTTTCGCGCTCCCTGTTTGACCAAACGTTCTTCCCATTTACGAAGTTCGGCAAAATCAAAGACATCATTTATAGATAGCATTCTCGTTTCATGGCGTACTTTTTCAAATTTTTTTGCAGGCTCCGCTCCCACTCTCTGCGTCGGCGAATCGGGAGTGATTAAATCAGGATATTCTTCTTCGTTTTTTTCAAGCTCACGAAAAAGAGAGTCATAAACTGCATCCGATACGCTTGGCGCATCGAGAACATAATATTTATATCGATGGAGATCGAGCTCTTTTTTGAGTGTCTCTATTCGCTTTTTTGCTTCATCTTCTTTCATAACTCAAAAGTTTGACCCCAAGCCAATGTTATAACCTCTATTCCTGAATTTTCCATAGCTATTTGAAAATCTTTAACTTTAACAGGAAAAACCGAGTTGTCATAATGAATAGGTATTACATTTTTTGGCATTAATTTTTTCAACTCTGATTTAGCTTGAGAGATGTCCATAACGACTTTGCCACAGATTGGAGCAGCAATGATTTCCGCTTTGGCAGTCGGGTCTAGTACAACTGTGTCGCCCGGATCATAAAAAGTTTTTTTGGTATCGTTTTCCACAATCAAAAATCCACTAACAACCGGCGGCCTGTTACCATTCGGCAATGGCCCATGCTTTGAGATGCTTCCTCGAATTTTGAAGCCATCAAATTCCCAATCGATACCATCACCTATTACTTTAGCATTAACGTCTGGATAATCGTTAGCAATAATCCCTACTACACTACTTGTAGATAATATTTTAAGGCCACTATTATTTTGAATAATTTCTTTGATATTTTCGTAATCAAAGTGATCTGGGTGTTCATGAGTAACTACTAATAAATCGATTTCGTCGAAGCTATTGGGAGACAGCTTTTCATCTTCAAATACAAACTTTCCCGGATCAACAAGGATTCGGCTATGTGAAGTTTCTATTAATAAGCAAGATTGGGCATGTTTTGTTATCTTCATAGCCGTATTATACGCTCATCTTGTTAAGCGCAGCAATTCTTTCTGAAATCGGCGGATGGGTGGAAAATATTTTTTGAAAATACGATTCTTTCTTTCCAAACGGATCAGAAATATAAAGATGAGCGGTGGCACCGGAAACTTTTCGCATTGGGCGTGAATATCCGCCAATCTTTTTTAATGCTCCCGCCAAACCTTCGGGATAACGGGTCAGAAGTGCTCCGGATGAGTCGGCCAAGAATTCCCGTTTTCTCGAAATTGCCAGCTGAATTAACGTTGCCGCAATCGGAGCCAAGATTGCTGCCACAAGAGCCACTATTAAGAGAATCGCCTGAAGCTGTCCATCACCCCCCGAATCACGATTTCTCCCCCCAAAACCAAACCATCGCGAACGCAGAAACAAGTCTGATAATAAGGTAATGACACCAACCAAAACGACGACAATCATCATAAGGCGTGTGTCATAATTGCCAACATGCGATAATTCGTGCGCAATCACACCTTCCAATTCGTTTTTATCAAGGATATCCAAAAGTCCTGTAGTTACTGCCAAAGACGCATGTTTAGGATCCCGACCAGTGGCAAAAGCATTCGGTGCATCGTCGGAAATGATATAAATCTCCGGCATCGGAAGGCCCGCTGTAATGGTAAGATTTTCAACAATGCGAAATAATGGCTCATTGCTTTTGCGATTAAGCTTTTGCGCCCCAGATATTGATAATGCAATTTTGTCACCAGAAAAATAACTCAAAAGCCCTTGAATTAAGGCTATCACAATCGCGAAGTACAGAATAACCGGCGAGTTGAAAGCATAAGAAAAAACAAAACCAAGAGCAATGACAATAACAACGAAGAATAACAAAAGTATTCCCGACCTCCATTTATTGGTATCGATGTTTTGATAGATTGTCATTACGACCTAAAAAATTATGTGTTCAATTTTTTTGCCAACAACAGGAAGAGGTTTGATTTGGCCTTTTAGGGCTGCAATTATTCCAAGAATCATAACTACAAGGTTGAAAAGTGCCAAAATCGGGCCGAGAACCCAACCTATCAGCGGGATAGCCAGCACAAAAGGAACCGCTGCCCACAAAAGAAGCAGGACCGTCCCTTGCTTTGCGTGATAAAAGACATAATCGTCATCACGATAAAATAAGAGTGGAATTACAACTAAAATTAGCAGATAACAAAGAACAGCAGCCATAATGCTAGTCTTTCTCAAGGTAGCCTCCCGCTAAATTACAAAAAATTATTTAATCAAGCGAATTGCAAATGGATATTTGTAATCTTCACCTTTGGATACGGCAACAGCAGCCATGATGCAGAAGATCAAGTTGACGATCGCGACCGCTGAAACGATCAAAGTTCCGATCAAGATTATTGTCAAAATCCATCCAATGATATAGCCGATAAGCACCGTAATTTGGAAATTCAAAGCTTCCTTGGCTTGGTTTTTGACATAACCCTCTTCCGGTTTTGTAAGATAAATTACAAGCGGACCAATAAACCCGATTACAATACCTAAAACATGTGCCAAAATTGCAAGAGTATTATCTTCGCTCTTGCTTGGCGCTGGTTTTTCTTCTGGCATACAAACTCCCTTAAATTATTTAATATTTAGCTAAAATTAACCTTAGCTGGCTGTTTCTCCGCTTCATTCTCAACTTCAAATAATTCCTTAGACTTAAAGCCAAACATCGAAGCAATAATGTTCGAGGGGAAACTTTGGATAGCAATGTTTAGTTCGCGAACATTGCCATTGTAAAACCTGCGGGCAGCCTGAATTTTATCTTCTGTGTCTGTAAGCTCGTCCTGCAGTTTGCCAAAGTTTTCATTGGCTTTGAGCTGTGGGTAGTTTTCAGCAATTGCGAAAATTGATTTAAGGGCTTCGGAAATTTGATTTTCCGCCTTACCCTTTTCCGTAAGATTTCCAGCTTTAAGCGCATCTGCACGTGCCTTGGTCACATTTTCAAAAACTTCTTTTTCATGTTTTTCGTAACCTTTGACTGTTTCGACTAAGTTGGGAATCAGGTCATACCTACGTTTCAACTGAACATCAATATCACTCCACGCCTCTTCGGATCGAACTTTCAAGGTAACAAGCTTGTTGTAGCCAGCAATCAAAGCAATAAGTATTATTGCTACGATTATAATTATGATCCAAACAGCTATCGACATAATATTCCTTTTTTATGAACTTCGTTCTACAGACTCATAACTCAATATGCCTTAACTCTCAATTATTATACACATAATGCAAGTATATGTCACCAGATTTTGTTATTTCTTTGTCATTTAAATTCTCGAATCGGGCTGAAAGCCGGAATGTTTTACCATCAGATACATAGCCATAAAACCAGCCCTCAGACGATTTTGGATCTGCCGGAATCACATCGATATAAGTTGGCACAATTGCCTTTTCGACTAGATTGCCAGCCGTATTTATATTAAGCAAGGCCGAAGATATCGGATATTTACCATATTTTTGCTTATAAGCTTCAAGACCGCCTTTGATTTTGGCAAGATCTGATCTGCGTAAATTGTCATTTGTTTCTGCCGTTGACGCTTGTGCGTTGCTTGAAGACCCGTAAGTGCTGCCAGGGGTAGTATCCGAGCTTGATGATGAAGAACTCGTTGCAATTTCTATTTTATCACCAAGGCTTGGTATCGTAATGGTATTTTCTACATCGTAACCGGAAAAGTCTATATTTATCTCAGCCCGTGTTACAGAAGAAGAAATAGATGGGATGATAATCAGGTCAGCTTTGTGTATGAGATGGTCTGAAATTCCAATCCAAATATTGCCATCGATTTTTTGTACCATTTCACTCTTTATCCCTAATTTATCAAATATTCCGCCGATTTCAAGTTTGTCTATCTGGTAATTGTAACATCGTACTCCTCCGATTTTCTCGTTAGCAACACGGCTACCAATGATGGAAAAACCTTGGTCTGGTTTGGCTGCATAGAATTGGGACATAGCATTTCCACTATCTGCCAGTGCCGAAAGTTTATAATCAAGCCACTTGTTCGGGTCTGCTTTTTCGTTAAATTTTATATCACTTCCCGCTTTAACATATAAATCGTTGGCTGAATTCAACAAAGAAATTTTGCTGTCTGATCCTACTAATTTTTTAACTGTGATGTCCAGAGAGAATGCATTTTTGTTGGACGAACCAGAAAACGTAAAATCCAGCTGCTTTACTGTGGTTTCTTGTGATTGGTAGCTTGGATAAGAAGACTGGTCCCCTAAATTAGTTGTGGAATTGGTGGCAGAATTATTTGCCGAATTTGAATTGTCCGTTGCGGAGTCAACAGATGGTGTAGAAGAATATGACGAACTACCATAAATATCGGATGCTGTAGAATCCGTGCTCGTCGAAGAATCACCAGAATAATAGCTTTCGTATTGGGCCAATACTCCGGAAATTGAATTGCTTATTTCGCTGTCAGATAGTGCATAAGGAAGGGCAATGGCCGACACAAGCGGCGAGGTTATGTTTGAATTTATTGTTTTATTGACGGTCAGAGACAAGGTTCCGGACATTTTAAAATTCGGATGATTTTGATTGTTGGCAACTGCTATTGCTAGAGCTTTTTCTGGATTTTTTGGCAGGCCACCCCACAAGTTCTCAAGGCCAATAGCACCATAAATATTTTCGAGCCCCAATGACATTACGCCGGCTTCGGTTAAAAACGTGACCGCCACAATCAACAGAATTGCGCACGAAGTAATTACAAAAGCCGGCCTTTTCAAAAGGGGTGGTTTACTGCTTTTGGCAAACTGGGGAGCTGCACCCACCTGCTTAGCACCCGATTGCATAGGTTTCACAGGCGCACCGGAAACAGAAGGCATTTTTGCGTATGGCGGAACAGCAGCCGTTGTATTATTCGTCTTTGCTTGGCTGGGATTTACCGGTAACGTTGGCAAAACCGGCTCACCCACGGGCTTTTCGGAAGAAGGTTTGCGTTTTTTAAAAAATCCAAATATACCGGCCTTCTTGGGCTTGTTAATAGATGGCATATCCGAAGAAACCGGCTTATTAATTTCCGGCTGCTTGATATCACTTAGAGAATTATTTGTAGTTTTTTGGGTATTGACCGGTTGTTGAGGCAGTGGCGGCATTGCCGCATCTTCCAATTGTTTTCCATCAGGCGTCGATAAATCAATAACCGGTGGCGAGGATTTTTCTTGGGGCAAATTTTCAGTAACATCGGGCTTGCTTGCATTTTCGACAATCTGATTTCCAGCAGGATCAATCTTTGGTTGTGGTTGCTCTAAAAGAGGGCCAACGGGCGTAGTTTCTGGTTTAGCCATTTCGGCTGTTTCGGTTGCCTTTTTGGAGGCTACTTCTGGTGCAGTATTTGGTTTATTTGCCGGCACAGAAGCTTGGTCATTGGCAGCAACAGACGAAGCAGGAATTTTTTTGCCAACCTGCTCGTCAATCTCCTTGGGAATGTTAAAAGGAACGGGTTTTTCCTCCGGTTCATTAGAAACATTTTCATTATCCAATGTTCCGACAATTTTGGGCTTATTTCCTTCTTCGGGAAGATCAACTGGGTCGTCCCAGGGACTGCCTCCGGTTCCCGAAGCGGTATTTGTATCGTCTAGGTCCATTACCCCTCACTGCTAATCATGCATATTATAAGATTAATCGCACCTAAGAACAAGCCTTGGCGGTTCATTTCAATTCAATTTTAACCATAAGCTCAAATTCTTTTCCTCCAATAACGATTTTTACCGAATGATCCCCTTCGTCTTTGAGCGCCCCCTTTAAGTTAACTTTTTCTGCGTGTATTTGATATTTTTCGGCAAGCTCGTCTTCTATTTTCTTGGCATTTATGCCGGTATAGGCTTTTTTACCCTTTTCCGCTTTAAGGACAAAGTTCAAATTTAAATTTTGAATTGATTCCGCCAAATCTTTCGAACGGCTTTCGTCTTCCTCTTTCTCTTTGTTTATAAGATATTCTGATTCCAATTTTTTGGCACGTGAATCAGTAGCATAAAATGCCAGCCCTTTTGGAATCAGATAATTTCGCGCAAATCCCGGCTTAACATTCCTGCGCTCTCCCAACTCCCCTATACCTTCTAATTTCTTGGTAAAAATTACTTCCATAAACCTACTTCTTTAATAAATATTGTAAAGCACCCGATAAAATATTGTCGTCTGAAGCATTTGTGTCAGCCTTAATCTCCAAATCCGGCTTAATTCCAACTTTATCAATCGTATTCCCATTCGGCGTAAGCCATTTTGCAATCGTGACCTTGATGGCTGAGCCGTCTTTTAGCTCCTCCAGTATTTGTACGCTTCCCTTGCCAAAAGTTGTTGTACCGATGATCTCACCACGCGCTCTGTCCTTAATTGCGCCAGCCAATATCTCAGCCGCTGAAGCCGATCCATCATTCACCATAACAGCCAAAGGATAATCCTTGAGTGTCGCCCGCCTTATGGTTTTATAATCCTTCTTCTTGTTGTCTTTTTCAACTTCAGAGACCACATTTCCGCCATCCAAGAAATAGCTGGCGACATCGACTGCACTATCAAGATAACCACCAGGATTGTTCCTAAGATCCAGAACAATTCCATCGGGTTTATTTTTTAAAATATCATTCGCAATGCCATCAAACAGGTTATTAGTATCATCACCAAATTGTCGGATTGTCACATATGCAAATTTCTTGCCATCCAATGTCTTATATTCCAGCGTAACCGATGGAACCGTGATTTTTTCTCTGGTAACCCTGATTGTAATATTTTGATCCTGTCCAGGCCTCGATAATACTAATGTTACATCCGTGCCGCTTGTTCCTCTGATTTTATCAATCGTGCCTTGGAAGCCGAGATCAAAAGCATTTTGCCCGTCTACTGAAATTATCACGTCTTTTGCCTTGATTCCGGCTTTCTCCGCCGGAGAGTCAGGGAGAGGGGCAACAATGGTTAAGGAGTTATTTACTTCGGTAACCTCCACGCCGATCCCTTCAAATTGTCCGGACATATCTTCTTGAAATTTTTTGTTTTCCTCTGGGGTAAAGTACACGGTATAAGGATCATTTAGCGAATTTAGCATGCCTGAAATTGCGCCATAAACAAGGTTTTGGGGATTTATTGTATCAACCGAGTCTTGATTCAATTTGTTCCAAGCATCCCAAAAAGTTGAAAAATCGACATTTGCCGGCTTACCGGTATCGGTATTTACTACACTCGCCGGAACAAAGGGAATGTTAAGATCGATGCCCTTTTTCCCGGTGGTATATCCCGATATAAAAGCGCCCGATAGTACGATTATCAGGACAAGAAAATACAACAAACATTTAGCCCAAATTTGTTTAGGCCATTTTTTCTTTATTTTCATGAGATAATTGTAACCAAATTAGTCTGATAAGTCTAATGGGCTAATTGGGAATTTTTGTTTAGTAAATGTAGCTATATCCGCCATAGCGTCCAGGATTTACGTTCTCTCGATAGCTATACTTGAATTTAGACCAGTTATACTCCGAAACGTCAATCGTCCCGTCTCCATTTATCGCTTGCACAATCGCAACGTGACCGTACGGCATAGAAGTAGATTTTTGCCAACTAATAATTGCGCCGACACGGGGGGTGGAAGAAACGCTGTATCCTTGGTCGCCAGCAAGAACAGGCCAATTTGCCGCATCTCCATTACCAGGCCGAGTATTATGCCAAGCTTTACCTTCCATTACATTAAAATACCATGATGCATATGATGTACATTCTCTCACCAAGAAACCATATCCAGGAGGATCTGGGTCTGGAGTGTCTGGTGTAAGATAACAATACGGGTATCCGCCACACCCTTGGTCTTTTACGATCTCTCCTGCTCCTAGTTTTTGGCGCAATGCATAAATAGCGTCAGAAAGATTATGGATTTCTGATTTTAATGCCTCAACCCGATCTAAATAGCTCTGCTTTTGAGCCAAGGTTCCGGTAAGTAGGGTGTTTTTATAACTCTTCTGTGCTGTTATCGAATTGAAATAACTTTCTTTCTGGTCACGCAAACTTTTCAGTTCTGCCATTTTGCTGTCCTGATCGGCTTTTTGTTTTGAAAGCTCGTCTTTCATTTCATTAATCTTCTCTGTTTCAGTCTGAATTTGTTGTTTGATAGCATCGTAATATTGCTGTTTGGTGACCGCATCAGATAACGTGCCTGAAGACAAAAGCGCATAAGTCAAGCCTGAATTATCCCCTTCCATATACCACGAAACGACAATGTTATTTAATTTAATTTTTTCTTCATCCAATTTATTTTGCTGTTCCTCAATTTGCCTCGCCAGATCATCAATCGTGGTTTGGGTTTCTGTAATCTGATTTTCGGTAGTATCGATTGCATTTTGAGTTGAGGTGATTTGACTATTTAGGTTATTTATTTGTGTGTTTATCGCGTCTGCTTGTTTCTGGGCAGTAGCTGCAGCTGCTGCAGCAGCCGCCGCCTGTTGTTGTTTGGCCGTCTGTTGCTTCTGCAAATCGGATAAAGAGGTTGCCGATGAGGACAAAGGAATCAAAAAAAGCGCAAAACCAAGTATTAGCGATGCGCCCCAAGTGATAAATTTTTGTATTTTTTCAACCCTCACTTATTCTTCTTTCCTGTACATATTATTATACTACTTATCATTTAACTGGTCAAGATATTAATATATGTTTCAAAGTTTTTTACTTTTGAATTTTGGCTTATTTAAGGTATTTCTTAACGGCAACAATCGAACATACAGCGCCAAGTATAACACCAACGGCAAATTGCAAAAATATTACCAATCCGAAACTGACCCCAAGATAGCCTTGCCCCATATCAAAACCGCCGAGATAATTTCTAGCAACAGGAATTGTGATTTGAAAAGCCAAATACAAAAGCAGAGACGCAATTATGGTGGCAGCGATACCATACGCTATACCATCAACTATAAATGGACCGCGGATATACCAATCCGTCGCCCCCACAAGCTTCATGATTTCTATTTCTTCCGATCGTGCAAATATTGTTAAGCGGATCGTATTGTAAATAACCAAAACAGAGATCAAGGCAAAAACCAAAGAAAGGCTCCAACCAGCGATATTCACAAAAGTAGTTATCCTGATAAGTTTGTCGATTAAATCTTTATTTTTGCGGTAAGATAATTCTTTGATCAACGGAGTGTATTCCTGGCTGGAAAGAAAAGAGTCAATTTTATCCAGATCCTGCGGATCTTCCGTTTTAATCTCTAAACTCCTGGGAAGCGGATTGTCGGCCTGATTGACAATATTTTTGATGTTTTCATTGTCTTTATTTCTCTCTTGCCAGATTCGCAATGCTTCTTCTTTTGAAACGTAATCTACCGATGTTACCTCCGGCCTGGCACGAATGACTTTTTGAAGCGCAGTAACCTGATCTTCAGTTGCAGAATCTTGAATATAGGCGACCATGTCGATCCTGTCTTTCAGGTTTTCCGCCATTTTATTTGTGATCACAGAAAGCGACGCAAATATCGAGATCGTGATAAGCGTAATTACCATAATCAAGGTTGAAGCAAGCGAAAGCCAGCGATTCCGCCAGAGTGAAATCAGAGATGTTTTAAATATTCGATATATTGTGAGGGTAAACATATGTTTCCTTAACCAGTTAAAAAGTTAAAAGTAAAAATTAGTTCAATGCTTAATAATTTTTTACTTGTAATTTTGAATTTTGATTTTCAAATTAAAGAACGTACTTACCATGTGCCTGGTCCGCCACGATTTTTCCGTCACGCATGGTGATAACCCTCCTCTGCAGAGCATCAACCACTTCTTTGTCGTGCGTTGCGAGAAGCACGATAGTTCCCTGTCGATTGATTTTGAACAAAAGCTCAATAATTTCCCATGTAGTTACAGGGTCCAAGTTACCAGTGGGCTCATCAGCGATTAAAAGCCTTGGCTTATGCACAAGCGCTCTTGCGATCGAAACACGCTGTTTTTCACCACCTGATAATTCTTCAGATAGAGCCTTAATTCTCGAAGTCAATCCGACAATTTCAATAATTTTTGGTACTTTGTCTTCGATTTCTGCCCTGGTCGCCCCAGCCACCTCTAGAGCAAAAGCGACATTTTCATATACGGTCTTTTTTGGAAGCAATTTGAAATCTTGAAATATCACCCCGACCTTTCTGCGATAATAAGGTAAATCCCTTTTTTTAAGCTGCAAGATGTCTCGGCCGGCAACGATAATTCGTCCCGAAGTCGGATCTTCTTCTCTCGTCAAAAGCCTGATCAGGGTCGATTTGCCAGCCCCGGATGGCCCAACCAAAGATATGAATTCACCTAAAAAAACTTTGAAGGATACATCGTCCACTGCAACAATATTGCCAGGATAAGTCTTGCACACATTGATAAATTCAATCACTGCTTCTGGTGAATTTTTTTTGGCTTTATTGCCTGGATCTGATTTTTTTTCATCAACAGAATCATTTTCTGGAACGTCTTTGGGCGGTTTAGGCATCAGATCTTGTCCTTCAGGCTTCTCTGAGGATTTATCATGAGGCGCTTTTGTTTGAGTCTCGGAATCTGCCTTTTTATCAATTTTTGGTTTCAAAATATCCTGCATATTATCCCATTAATTTTGTTAAATCAGTACCGATCATCTCCCCTGGCATTGCAATCTCCATGACAGATAAAATTGTGGAGGCAACATCGGCAAGAATCCCCGTCGGTCCTTCAGAAGAATATTTTATCAAATCTTCATGCTTGAATAAAATATCGTTACTAAATAAAAGTGGCTTTTTCAAAAAATCCATTGAAACAAAGGGTACGGGATTGGTCGTATGTTCTTTGTTTACCTCACCCGTGATCGGGTCAATCATATTTTCACAATTTCCATGATCAGCCGTAAGAAATACAAAATATCCATTTTCCGATGCTTTCAAAAGCATTTTTTTAAGACAAGAGTCAATCGCCTCGCATGCTTTTACCGATGCCCCAAGCATTCCTGTGTGCCCAACCATGTCCCCGTTTGCAAAATTCACAAGTATGAAGTCTTCCTTTGCTGACAGGGCAGAAATAACTTTTTCGCTCACGCCAGAAGCCGACATTTCAGGTTTTTTATCATATGTTGGCACTTTTGGAGATGGCACGACTATATCATTCTCGTTTTTGTGCGGCTTTTCTACCCCACCATTGAAAAAATAAGTCACATGAGGATACTTTTCAGTCTCAGCAGTATGAAATTGCTTAAGCCCAGACTCGGAAATAATGTCAGAAAAGGTATTTTTTAGATTTGTAGGCTTAAAAATTACCGGTAGGCCATACCTTGCATCATATTCTGTCATTGTAGCGATATTAAGCGGCGTAATTTTGTTTCGGCGAAAACCATTAAATTCAAAACTTGAGAAGGCCTCGAGGAGTTGGCGAACGCGATCTACGCGAAAATTGTAGAAAATTATCGTGTCACCGTGCTCGATCAAACCAGTTTTATCTATTACGCAAGGCTCAATAAACTCGTCAAATATCTGATTATCATAACTATCCTTGATCGCCTCAAGAACCGAAGAAAATTCTTTCCCCTTCCCTTCGGTCATCAGGCGATAAGCTTTTTCGGTACGTTGCCATCTTGAATCTCTATCCATCGCATAGTAGCGACCGATCAAAGTTGAGATTCGCCCAAGACCGATTGTTTTAAGCTTGGCTTCAATTTGTTGTGCAGTTGCTAATGCGGCCTTTGGTGGTGTGTCCCTGCCATCTGAAATAAAATGGATACAAGCATCCTTCACCCCAATTTTTTTCGCAACATCTAAAGCGGCAAACAAGTGGTTCACATGAGAATGTACCCCTCCCGAACTGGTAATTCCGATAAGGTGCAATTTCCCCGATTTTGCCTTCTCCAGCGTTTTTGTCAGTTCTTCATTTTTCCCAAATTCGCCTGACTCGATAGCTTGGTCAATTCTGGGAAGGCTCTCCCATACAACCCTTCCTGTGCCTAAATTCAAGTGCCCTACTTCCGAATTTCCCATCTCTCCACGAGAAAGACCAACCTCTACTCCGGAGGCTGTAATCGAGATTTTTGGATAATTTCCATAAATGTGATCAAGGATTGGGGTTTTAGCAAGATAGGTCGCATTGCCATCTGTCACTGGAGATAATCCCCATCCATCTAAAACCACGAGCATGGTTTTTCGTCTGGCCGATTCGGTCATTTCCCTCACTTTGGCTAGTTTAATTACGCTATATATTATATCATGCGAGCTCTGCTCTATCCAGTTTGATCCGGAAAATCATATAAGCCTATTTGGGTCCATAAATTGTCGGATTTATTTTTACAAAAAAGTCCTATGCTGCTGCAATTAAAATCGAATGCAAGATTAATCTCTTTCATTTCGGAGTACTTATCAAAAAGCGCATTTTCGGGAATATCCCCTGATAATGTTATGTGGGGAATAAAATTATCGGGATAATAATCTAACTTTTCTACTGAATGTAAAACCGCATTTTTAATAATTTGGTGCAGACGGACAATCTCATTAGAATTTTCAACGGATAGATATATGGTCCCAAATTTATTATCAAACTTCTTGATAGGCCCGGTACTAATTTGAAAAGCAGAGAGCGAAGGAATGGTTGCATTAATCTGGTTTTTCAAGGTTTCCACGCTAGCTCCATCGACTAGAGAGGAAGGGGGCATAATCGTGATATGTGGAGGAAGAGTAATCTTCCAATTTGGATCCTTATATTGCTCTTGCAAAGAAGAAATTTTTTTTCGATAAGGGTCGGGTATAATAATAACTATAATGTAAAGCATGTGCTACTCCTTGTTTGAGATCATAATTTGGTAGTGAACAACAAAAATACATCGATGGTCTAAGTATCAACGCCCGCAACATTTTTTGTATTTCTTGCCGCTTCCGCACGGACACGGATCATTGCGCCCCACCTTTGAATTTGATTTTATCGTATGCTGTTTTCCTGCAGACGACATCATTCGATCGTGAACAGATGTCTCTTTCGGGCCACGGATGGTAGTCGTCACGCCGCCAGATGAAGATTGCTCGATTCTTTTTTCGGTGCGTTTTGCTTCTTCCTCAAGCATCGGCTCGTCTTTTTCAATGTCACCTATCGTATCAGGATCTGGTGATTTGTATTCTAATGGCCTACGCACGATTGGAGCAGTGGGCTGGACTTGAACTTCGACTTTATATATAACGCGGGCGACCGAGGATTCGATTGCCGCAATTAGACCCTCAAAAAGTCTGTAGGCTTCTGCTTTATATTCAACGAGCGGATCTCTCTGGCCATAACCTCGAAGGCCGATGCCTTCACGAAGTTCATCCATCGTTGTCAAATGTTCGACCCACAAATTGTCAATTGTCCGAAGGTATATTGCGCGCTCGATTTGGCGCATAACTTCATGACCATATCTATTCTCTCTTTCGTCATATATAGATTTTGCAAAATCCTTAAGATGTTCAGATGACAAATTTTCGATCTTGGCATTATTTCCAAAAATAACCTTAAGTTCAGAAATTGTTTTTTCCTTGTCATCAATATTGCGATTGATAATTCCTTCAATTTGATTGTAAACTATACCGAGAATTTCGTCTTTAGGGCTGCCTTTTTCATTTTTTGCCAATTCGAGAATCCCACGCCTTTTTCGGTAAATTACTTCGCGGTGCTTATTCATCACATCGTCATAATCAACCAAATGTTTTCGAATGTCGAAGTTATATCCTTCCACTTTTCGCTGAGCGCTTTCAATCGATCGAGAAATCAGGCGATTTTCGATAGGCTGATCTTCTGGTAGTCCAAGCCGATCCATCATAAGTTTGATACGATCGCCGCCAAAAATTCTCATCAGGTCATCTTCTAAAGAAACGTAGAATTGCGAAGATCCGGGATCGCCTTGACGTCCAGATCGACCTCGAAGCTGATTATCGATCCGTCTTGCTTCATGGCGCTCCGTACCAATAACATGTAAGCCGCCAAGTTCGCGTACGCCTTCGCCGAGCTTAATATCCGTACCTCGTCCGGCCATATTGGTTGCAACCGTAATTGAGCCCTTTAATCCCGCCTTGGTGATAATTTTTGCTTCGCGTTCATGATTTTTCGCGTTTAATATTTCATGCTTAATACCGGCTTTTTTCAAAAGCTTTGAAATGAGTTCGTTTTTTTCAACCGAAACCGTGCCGATAAGAACCGGTTGTCCTTTTTCTTTACATTCTTTTACATCCCGTACTACAGCATCGTATTTTCCAGCCTCGGTCTTATAAATTTTATCTTCATGATCTTTGCGTACAATGGGCTTGTTCGTTGGAATTTCGACAACATCAAGCGTATAAATCTTAAAAAATTCTTCCGCTTCTGTCGCTGCTGTACCAGTCATGCCCGAAAGTTTTTTGTACATTCGAAACAGGTTCTGGAAAGAAATTGTTGCCAGGGTTTGTGATTCGCGTTTCACCTCGACACCTTCTTTTGCTTCGATTGCCTGGTGCAGGCCCTCGGAGTATCTGCGGCCGATCATAAGCCGTCCAGTAAACTCATCAACAATGATAATTTCACCTTCTCGAACCACGTAATCTCGATCACGCTTGAACAGGGCATGCGCCTTCAGTGCTTGCTCGAGATGATGGACCATGTTGCCACCGGAAACCTCATATATATTCTCAACACCTAGCATCTTTTCCATTTTACGAATGCCTTCGTCGGTAAGATAAACTGATTTCTCCTTTTCTTGAACCGTATAATCCTCGCTTTCGGATAAACGCGGCACGAGTGATGCAAATTGGGCGTACATGCTGCCAGATTCTTCGGCCGCTGCCGAAATAATAAGCGGAGTACGCGCTTCATCAATCAAAATCGAGTCCACCTCATCGACGATGGCAAAATAAAGTTCGCGTTGGACACAGGCTTCCACGCTCGGTGCCATGTTATCACGCAAATAATCAAAACCGAATTCATTGTTCGTGCCATAGGTGACGTCGCAAGCATAGGCCTCCTTGCGGCTACAAGGAGTAAGGTTTGATCCATCACATTCGGAGTAGTGCTTGTAGGACTTAGTCTTTTCAAATCTGTAGGTCTCTTGATTACTTTGGATCACACCGACGGTCATCCCAAGAAAATTATAAACCTCTCCCATACCCTCACCGTTAAATTTTGAGAGATAATCGTTGACCGTAACCAAATGAACACCGCGCCCAGTGAGAGCATTTAGATAGAGAGGTAGGGTTGCAACAATAGTTTTTCCCTCTCCGGTTTTCATCTCTGCGATATTGCCTTCGTGAAGTACCAACCCACCGATAATTTGAACGTCAAATTGGCGCTCATTCCAGACGCGCTTGGTCGCTTCGCGGACAATAGCAAAAGCCTCGGGAGTGATTTCTTCGAGAATTTCCTTCTCTCTTTCTAAATCACCGCCTGCTTCCGCCAACCGTAATTTGAGTTCGGCAGTTTTGTCCCTCAGCTCCTTGTCAGTCAGTTTCTGAAACTCAGCTTCAAGATCGGAGATTCTATCAACCTTCGCTCGGAGCTTCCGGATAACCTTTTGATATGAATTCCCAACCAATTTATCTAAAAACGACATAACTCTCCATCTTTTTATGTCTGGCTTTAACTCAAAGAATACCACGATTCGAGCGTAAAAACAATCAATAGCACGATTAAATTTAAGCTACTTCTTCCTTCTTCTTGGGACCAATCTGCCTACAGAGCCGACGGCGTTGATAATGCCTTTGATTCTGTTTCCTTCTCGATCTTCTTTTTCCCTGCGGATTCGGCCATATCGGCGAAGACGGCGCTCAAACGATTTAAAGGCAAACCCGAATGCGCGCATCAAGCGGTCGTCGATTTCTTTGATAAAAATTTCTTCTTTTGGGAGTGCTGCTTTGATAGATACAGATTGGTCAATCCCGCCTTTCTCCGGACCAGATTCGTCCGTAAGTGTCACGATCACATCTACCGGGCTGAATGCTTTGACATACTTTTTCAGCTGCAACACTTTTTTCTCAATGAGCGCTTTCTGCTTAGACGTTACAATCACCCCTTTGGTATGTACCGTTACGTTCATGGATTCTCCCAAAAATTAGTTTTTAATTTTTAACTAATTCTATTATCTTATAGTAAACTTAATTAATACTGAATTAACAATAGAGTAATCGCCGAAATCTAGCGCTTAATTTCAGAAAAACCGCAGTATTTTTTAAGAACTTCCGGAACTTTGATCGAGCCATCTTTCTGTTGATAATTTTCCATGATAGCGATAAGAGCCCGCCCAATAGCAAGAGCGGTTCCATTAAGGGTGTGTAACACTTCTACTTTGCCGTCTTTATCGCGATAACGGATGTTTAACCTGCGGGCTTGGAAATCAGTGCAGTTTGAGCAAGAATGGGTCTCGCGGTAGTTGTTCTCTCCCGGCATCCAGGATTCGACATCAAATTTTTTCGCCGCCGGCGCACCGAGATCACCTGCACAAATATTGGCAATCTGATAAGGAATTTTCAATCCTTGCATGATTTTTTCCTCAATGGAAACGAGGTATTCATGCTCCTTTTTCGAATCTTTTGGCAAAGCAAACGAAAACATTTCAATTTTGTCGAATTGGTGGACTCGTAAAATGCCGCGGACATCCTTCCCGTGACTCCCGGCCTCACGCCTAAAGCAGGTTGAGAAACCGACGTAGCGAATTGGCAAGTCTTTGGAATCGATAATTTCGTTGGCATGATAGCCTGCAAGGGGCTGTTCAGCCGTACCAGCAAGATATGTATCATCCTGAGTTCGATAAATTTCATCTTCGCCGCCGGGAATATAACCGGCGCCTTCCATGATTGAACGATTTAGAAGAACCGGTGGTAACATCGGAGTGAACTTTTCTTTGGTCAAAATTTCCATCACATACTGAATCAAGGCAAATTCAAGCGCAACTAGTTCATTTTTCAAAAAATAAAATCGGGAACCGGAAATTTTTGCCGCTCTTTCTGTATCAATCAAATCTAATTTATCGCCAAGAGCAACATGGTCAAGTGGCTTAAAATCAAATTTGGTTGGCTCACCCCATTTGCGATTGACCGTATTGTCTTTGTCCGATTCGCCATCGATTACGTCATCTTCCGGAGGGTTTGGGACATCAAGCATAATTTTCTTAAATTCGGCCTCGGCTGCTTCGGCTTCCGGCTTGAGTTTTTTGACTTTATCAGAATAAATACTGGCGTCGTTTACCGCGTCAATCTTCTGTTGGCCATGAAGCTCAGAAATGTCCTTGGATCGGCGCTTGAGCTCAGATTGGGCTGATTCCAGCTCCGATAATACCCGGCGGCGGTTCCTGTCAATCATTATAAGCTCTTCGATGATTTTCGGATTCGCACCTTTGCGCGCAATTTTTTTCTTGATCTCTTCCGGATTCTCCCGGATCAGCTTAATGTCTAACATAATTTCTTCCTATTCTTGGCCTATTAAATTCTTTCGACTTATTTTGATTTCATTATCTTCAATTAGCAGTTTGCCATCATGCAATTTAATCAGTAAGGGAACCACCCCACATTGCCGACACTTTCCCCAACCGCACCCATCACCATTTTCGGCTGACAATTTCTGACAGAGACTGATTTCCCGATTGAAAACTTCATCATTGATAATCCCCGCTTTAAGCCCCGTTTGACAAGTCAATTCATTTTTCACATTTATCCTATTAGCTTAAAGGCTTTGGAAATTTCTTCAACTTCTTTGCGCTCACCGAAAATTAGAACGCCCAAAAATTCAATTTCATTCTCATTTTTCGATGCGGTGATCTCGGAAATTTTTTTATCGTTGGTCGAATCCAGCATTTCGCGAGTAAAAACATATGATAATTGCTTTCTTGCTCTCGCGGTTTCCAAAAGGTCAACCAACTCTTCGCTATTGCCAGCACCCTTAATGACTATGGCGTGTTTAGGATTTAATGGAAGCGATTTTCCGTCTTTTGTCTCAATCGAATTTGTTGTAAAAATCTCTTTACCAACCCTCCCCGCAAATGAAGCTGATAAATGTGCAATCGTGTTCATTTCTTGCCACTCGTTCATGCCTGCATTTTTGTTCAAAACAACAATGGCTAGTTTATTTTCGGTGGATTTAACAAGCTCCGGTCGCATAAATGGGAAAAACAAAACTTCGCGCAATGTTTGAGATGAAGTTAATACGCGCACAAATCGATCGATTCCCATGCCCCAGCCAGCTGCTGGCGGCATACCGTATTCAATAGCTTTCAAGAAATCTTCATCGAGCTCCTGTGCTTCCTCGTCACCTTTTTCCCGAAGTTTCATCTGATCCTCAAATCTTTTGCGCTGGTCAACCGGATCATTGAGCTCCGAAAACGCCTTCAGAAGTTCCAAACCGCCAATAACAAGCTGAAAAGAATCGACGACATCAGGATTTTCTTCATTTCTCTTGGCCAGAGGAATAAGATCGGTCGGGTGATTCGTCACAAATGTTGGCTCAATCAATTTCATCAACCCTTCCTTGAAAGCCTCGTCGGTATTTTTACCCCCTGTCAATTCTTTGAAAGTAATTTTCTTAAATGGTTTTGAAAAATCAATTTTATTGCCATAAATATCAAGCTCAAGCTTGCCATTGTTTATGGATTTTATGACATGGCGGATCAATTCCTCGGTCAGATCCATCAATTTTTCATAATCCGAATAAGCCCAGTAAAATTCTAGGTTTGTAAATTCCGGATTATGCGTGGCATCCACACCTTCGTTTCGAAAACAGCGTGCAAATTCAAATACTTTTTCGAATCCGCCTACCAACAGGCGTTTTAGATATAACTCCGGAGCAATTCGAAGAAAAACATCCCGATCGTACGCATTGTAATGCGTAACAAAAGGCTTCGCTGAAGCACCACCGGCAATCGGCTGAAGCGTTGGAGTATCAACTTCCAAAAAACCCTTTTCAACCAAAAATTCACGAATCGAAGAAATTACTTTTGAACGAATATAAAACTTATCTTTGACATCCTGATTTATCGCAAGATCAAGATATCTCTCGCGGTATCGGGTTTCTGTATCTTTAAGCCCATAAAAACTTTCCGGAAAGGGACGTATTGCCTTGGTTAGAATTTTTGTCTTTTTGACTTCTACTGATAATTCTCCCGCATTGGTTAGAAACAAACTTCCCGAAACTTCAACAATGTCACCAAGATCATACAAGGAAACAAGTTTGAACTCCTCGGAAGACAAATTGTCAGCCTTGAAAACTGCCTGAATTTTTCCGCTTTCATCTGAAATATCGGAAAAAATTAATTTGCCATGTCCGCGCAAGCCGGTAATTCTCCCTGCTACGGAAATTTCTTGATGCGAGGAAAGAAGTTCCTCTTTAATTTCCCTAATTCGTGAATTGTAGTATGATTTTTTTGATTTTTCAGGATAGGCAAGAAAACCGAGATCTTCGATCTTTTTTATTTTTTTGATTCTTTCTGTAATAATTTCACGCTCGGTCGCCCCGATTTCTTTTGCCATGATTGTTCCTGATATGGTTTTAATTTAAAAAATTGTTACTTTGAATCCCTCTTTTATTTTATACCACAATATTGAGTCTGATTAAACAAAAATCTCTCGCAGTGAGAGATTTTTGTTTAATATATTTTTCAAAAAGCCTATTTAATTTCAACTACCTTATATGACCTCTCGCCGGCCGGGGTTTGGACTTTCACACTCTCTCCCACTTTACTACCGATAAGTGCCCGCCCAATGGGTGAATCCGATGAAATCTTTCCGTTTGAAGGATCAGATTCGTCGCTACCGACAATTTCAAAATTAATCTCATTACCATCAGAGGTCAGGGTTACAGCACAACCAACAGCAACCACCCCGTTCTTGTAACATTTTTCGATTATTTTTGCGTGCTTAATTTTATATTTGAGCTCGGCTGCGCGCCCTGCTAAAAATGACTGCTGTTCTTTCGCTTCATGATATTCGGCATTCTCCGATAAATCGCCAAGATCGCGCGCATCAGCAATTTTTTGCGCAATTTCTTTAAGCTTAATATTTTCAATACCAGAAAGCTCAGATTTTAATTTTTCCAAGCCCCCTGGCGTAAGGTAAATTTCTTTTTCCATCGGTTCTCCCTTGTTAACCTTTGTAATTTTACCAGAATTCAATCACATTTTTAAGATAGTGATAAACAGAATCCCGCTGGTTAGGACGGGACAATATGAGCTATCTTTCTGTTTAGTTTTTTCATAATATGCGAACTTTGATTGTATGTCAATAGATAGTAATGTTTCGCAAAAATAATTCTTATCTTAAAAGATTATCTCGTAAAATAATAATTTAGAATATTCTTTGCGACCGGAGCGGATACCTCATTTCCACCTCCTCCACCTTCTATCAAAACTATCAGGGCAATCGAGGGATTATCATATGGGGCATAACACTCAAACCAAGCATGAGTCTTCTGGTTTCCAAAAAATTGCGCTGTTCCAGTTTTTCCGGCAACAGCAACAGGAAAATTCGAACCAAATACGCTTGTTGCCGATCCTCCGGTGATAGTCATTCGCATGCCTTCCTGAACCGCTTTAATTACACTTAGGGGTGCAACTTGAGGATTTTCCACACGTGGGCTAAATTCTTTAACAACATTACCTGACGGATCAGTAATTTTTTGTACGAATTGCGGATGAAGTAATTTTCCACCATTCGCAATAGTGGCTGTGGCCCTGGCCATTTGAATCGGCGTTACCAATAAATCGCCCTGCCCGATTGCTGCATGATATGTATCGCCAATATACCAATCTTCTCCTTTAGTTTTTTGCTTCCAGGCTTCATCCGGCAAAAGCCCGCTTGCTTCTGATGGCAAATCAATTCCCGTTTCTTCACCTAAGCCAAATTTCTGCCACCAAAATTTCATTGTATCAATCCCAAGGCCCTTAATTTTGTCGAAACCACCTCCGATAGCATAGAAAAATATATTGTTTGATTCTGCAATCGCGCGGATTATATTTGTTACCCCATGGTCTTTCCAGTCGGGAAAATTCCATTCTCCAATTGTAATTGCTGGTGGAGTGTCAAAAGATGTATTTACATTGATCGAGCCCTCCGCAAGGCCAGCCGATGCCATCACAATTTTAATAATCGAACCGGGGGGATAAATGCCATTTACTGCGCGGTCCAAAAGTGGTTTTGCCGGATCGTTTAATAGATTTTGATAATCAGAATTAGATATGCCATTTACAAACAAATTATTATCGTAATATGGTACCGAAACATACGACAGGATTGCTCCATTTTGGGGATTCATTGCAATCACTACCCCGGAATCGATGTTTGTGTTTCCGGTATTTTGCTTGGCTTGCTCGATTCCTTGCATTAGAAATTCATAAGATTTCTGCTGAAGGCCAGAGTCCAGAAACAGCTGTACATTATCGCCAGAGACCGGTTCCCTGTTATCACTATCAACCAGCACGCGGTTGATCCGGCCTGTCGAATCAACCTCGATTTGTTCCACACCATTTTTACCTTTCAAATACTCATCATATGTTTTTTCAATTCCTGCTTTGCCTGTCCAGTCTGAATTCAAATATTCCGGATGATCCAAAAGATCATCAGAAGATACCTTTCCCGTATAACCTAAAATATGAGATAAACCTGGCAAATTAACATAATTTCGCGAAGCGCGCTGGGCAACAAAGGCTCCTTCAAGACCAGCCACTTTTTGTTCATCAATTAGCGCCTCCTCTCTCCCAAGATTTTGTTTGATTACCACTTCATCCAAAGACAAAAGACCATTTCCCTCAGATGTTTTTTTGATCGAATCCTTGTCTACTCCGGAAATTTCTGCAAGTTTTGCATATACCTTGTCCCGATCATCCTGTTTTTTCGGCAAGTCAGAAGGGTACACAGCCAAATCGAAAGTAGGCACGTTTTTTGCAAGTGGATTGCCGCTGGAATCAGTTACAAGACCCCTTGTCGCGGAAATAACCCGAGGACGGATTCTGTTCCCCTCTGCTAAACCCATGAGCGATTTGCCTTGGACAATCTGAGATAAAAATAACTTTGATGCGATTATTAAGAAAATTCCGATCGTGACTATTTTTAAAATTGTCAATCTTGGCCTGGTCGTTTCTAAGTTCAGCGACCCGATTTCATTTTCTTCTACCAAAGAAAATTCAGGCTCATCTTTGATCTCAACCCTACGAACATTCTTATCCCCTTTGAGATTTGAGGCATTACCAAATATGTCCATCAGTCTTTAACCAGTTTTAATTTTTGGGCTACTATTTTTGCTATTGAGAAAACAACAATGCCCGCAAGAGAATTCACTACTATAAAAGTAAGTGCAGATAGAAATGATTGAATTGAAAAATTTAATTCCAGGATTATCAAAAGGATTTGAAAAACTGCACATGAGCCAACAATAATGAACAAGAATGAGAAATACGTCAAATCAAATCTGATTTTTTGCCTAAGATAAAAAATTAGAAGGGGAATAATTATAAATAAAATGAGGATGTATTGAATCGGAACAGAAGACAACCCGGCGTAAAACAAGACCGCAAATGACGCAAAGATAATTGAATAATATTTAAGATCCAACGCCGCAAGAATGAGTTGGATTATAAAGACAAGAAGAATTGACGAGCCAGCGACAGAGAGAAAAGAAAAATACGAAATATCAAGAAGTGTTGCTATCAGTGCTGTGATACCCAAAAAAATGTAAGTAAGTATCGTCATTTGTATACAAACACTATTTCTAATTTCGAAAAATCAACAATCGGTTGTACGCTCAATGTCTTGAAAATGTCTGCGCTGCCAGAGGTAGCTCCATAAACAGAGCCAATCATGAGCCCTTGTTCTAAATCCCCACCCAAACCGGATGTTATAACCATCTCACCCTTATTGGTCGCAATATCTTGGGGAATGTTGTCAAGAGAAAGTCCCGCCAAACCGCCCGTGAGGATCCCTACCTCGCGTGAATCTTGCAACATTGCCTGCACTATCGAATCCTTTGAGGTTATTAACATTACTTTTGAACTTTTAGCATTGACTTCGGATACTTTTCCAACCAGGGCACCATCAGTAATTATCGCGAGGCCCAAACCTACACCGTCATCGCTGCCTTTATCGATAACAATGTAATCCAGCGCAGATATTGGATCCCTGCCGATAATTTTTGCCGGGATAAGCTCTCGATTTTGATGCGCTTCAACAAACCCAAGTTGTTTTTTTAACGTTTCGTTCTCAATCTTAAGTTCATTTAGTTCGTTTTTATCAATTTCTGCCTGAGAAAGTTTGTTGGTTAATTCTGCATTAATCTTTTTGAGATCAGAAATTTCACTTATTCCATGAAACAAGCCTCGCGTTGCAAAAGAAGAATGCGAAATTGCTCCAATCATCGGGGAAAATACATACGAAAACGAAACACTGATCTTTTTTCGTGTAAATGGAACAATGGCAAGAAGAATTACCAGCGCCGCAACAAACACTAAAATGTTTTTATTCCTCCTCATAAACCCTCTAACGCAATCTAAATTCCGCAGGCAACAAAATGCCGGAAAGGACGTCTAGATCTTCTAAAACTATACCGGTTCCCCTTACAACCGCAGTAAGAGGATCATCTGCAATATGGACAATGGTATGTGTTTCCTCAGCAATCAGTGCATCGATTCCCTTAAGTAGCGCTCCACCACCAGCCAGGATAATACCTTTATCCATTATATCAGCCAAAAGTTCCGGTGGGGTTTCTTCCATAGTTGATTTTATATTATCAATTATCATTCGAACGGATTTTTTCATTGCTTCCCGCATTTGATCAGCAGTTACAATAATCTCTTTTGGCAGACCAGAAACCAAGTCGCGTCCCCTGAGGCGCGCTTCCAGTTTATCTTTAAGTGGCACGACTGAACCGATTTTTATTTTTATCTGTTCCGCTGTGCGTTCTCCGACCAATAAATTAAACTGATCGCGGGCATATTGAATAATATCTTCGTTTAGTTCGTCTCCGGCTACGCGAAGAGAACGTGAAGCAACGATTCCGCCAAGCGAAATTACTGCGACTTCAGTGGTTCCGCCACCGATATCTACAACCATTGTGCCGGATGCATCTTGTACCGGAAGCCTTGCCCCAATTGCTGCCGCTATCGGCTCTTCAATCAGATACACTTCACGCGCACCCGCATTTATAGCTCCTTCTTCAACAGCTCTTCGCTCAACTTCAGTCACCCCATATGGGATACCCACAACTACTCGTGGACGCGGTAGAAGAAAAAATTTATCGCGATGAACCTTATCAAGAAAATATTTTAACATTTGCTCCGTCACTTCGAAATCAGAAATAACACCATCAACCAGCGGACGAATCGCCACAATATGCGATGGAGTACGGCCAACCATCCTTTTCGCTTCTTCGCCGACTGCCAGTATTGCTTTAGTATTTTTATTGATCGCAACTACCGAAGGTTCACGAATTACAATGCCAGCACCTTTCACATACACCAAAGTATTGGCAGTGCCAAGATCAATGCCAATATCATGAGAGAAGCGATTAAAAATAATGTCTAATGGATTTTTCATAAAAAATATTCAAATCTCAAAATTAAGGGAATTTATTTCATTAATAGTTTTTGATTACCATTTTTATTTTTGATCTTTGAATTTCGAATTATTTTTTGTGTATACACAAAAAATTGACCCCCATCCAAAGTGTCTAAAATTAGAATAAATGAACATTGCCAAAAATGCAAATCAAACCTCGCGAGGCACCCCACGAAGCAGAATTATGGAGTAATTGTACTATCGGAGATATTTGTTCACATTCGCCTGGTGCTCGGCGGCGGTTGCAGCCGGATGAAGGGTACCATCGTCGTCAGTAATAAAATAATAGTAATTTGAATGAGTATAATTTATTACCGCTTCAATGCTTTTAAGCCCAGGATTGCAAATTGGCTCCGGCGGCAATCCGGCATATAGATAAGTATTAAAAGGAGAATTAATCGTGCTAAACGCCCTACCATCCGTTGAGTCCCAGAAATCGTACGCGCCGTTATTCGTACCGACATTTTCTATTTGCATCGAATCAAACCCATATTGGACCGTGGGGTTAGACTCAAGCTTCATGTCAATATTCAATCGATTTTTGAATATTCCGGCAATAATTGGCCTGTCGGCGTCTTTTTTTGCTTCACGCTCAACAATTGAAGCCAAAATTAAATCCGAATCAGTTAAATTTAAACTTTTCGTTCGTTCATTGTAATTATCATTCATTATTCTAACAATATCTGAAGCCGTTGACTTCACAGAGATATAATAGGTATCCGGAAATAGCTTGCCGTCATATCCGTAAGCTTGCGCCATAAAATCGGCATAGTTAACATATTTTTTTTCAGAAAGATATTGGGCAATCTGCTCTGCTCGCCAGCCTTCCGGAATTGTAATTTTTCTAATCGCAGTATCACCAGATGAAATTTTCGTTGCAATATCTTTGATCGACATATCTTCCGACAGAAGATATGATCCGGCTCGCAATGTTTTGTGGGTTAGTTTGACATAAATTACGAAAACCCAATCTGATTTGATCAATTTTTTGTCCAACAAATTGTCTGCCACGTCGATCGTGGCAGTTTTATCAGGAATCTCAAAAATCTGTTTGGTTGAGTCTAACCCCACAGGAGTTCTGATTATGTAGTTGAAATAAACAATACCCAAAAGCGCTAATATTAGTAACGCAAAAAAAATGTATAGAAGAATTGTTTTGAAATATTTGCTCATTTATTGTGTTCTAAAAATTGTTCAAGAAGCAAGGCGGCTGCCATTTCGTCAACTTTTCCCTTGTCGTGGCGGAAATCAATCCCCTTTTCCGAAAGAATTCTTTCGGCTTCATGCGAAGTAAAATTCTCCGGCTCAAAAACCAAATCAAGTTCTGTTTTATTCGATAAGAGGTTTCCAAAACTCTTTATTTTGCCGACAATTTCGGGTTCTCCACCATCATCATATTCTGGTAAACCGATGATGATTTTTTCAATTTCTTCCGTAGCACAAATTTGAGCAATTTTGTCGGCGGCTTTTTCTAAATTACCGATATTTTCAACCGTACCAAAAGGTTTTGAAAACATTTCTCCGGTTGCCAGCCCTATTCTTTTTTCGCCATAATCGATTGCTAAAATTTTCATAAGGTAATTCTATCACAGAAAAGTCACGCAGATCTACACAATAAAACAAAAGAAACCATTCGACTTCATAAAAATTTAGACCATGAATTCCTGCACAAATCTCTCTGATTGCCTATTCTTGATATCCAAAAGTAACCTTAATTCTGCTGGAAATAAATGGAATTCGCGCTAAGAAACTCGGCCAAACTTTAAGATCAACATCGTTTACGCCACTAATCCCAAGAATATAACTTCGTGCTGTGCCATATTTTTTATTTTTAATATTATTTTTGATATCGCCTGAATTTATTTTTTTGCCGATTTTTGTACTGTATTTTGCTGACATGCCAACAACCCCCTTGTCTTTGTCGTAGGAGCCAGCGCTGAAATCAATCTTGGTATTCTGATCATTTATAATCATTTGATCTGACCCAATTTCATTCACAACCTTATCGGATAGCATGCTCTTTAGGGCTGTCTCGGAAAAACTAATTCCGGAAACCTTTAGAGTGAGTTTCATATTAAATGATTCTGCTTCATCGCCTTCTTTCGCCGAAGCTTCTAGGGCAACTTGCTCCCCGGATGCGGTCGTACTTAGGAAATTGGCATTATCTTTCGCTATTTCTGTTGAGATTTGATCTGAAAGTTGGGCTAAAAGGTCTTTTGTTAGAGAATCGGTGGCATTTTTAATATCGCCGGCTGAGACAATTTTAATTGTTTTGGTTGTCCCGCCGGACAAAGCAGCGGTTGTTTGGCCATAAATATTCATCCTTTTGTCGCCAGAAAATGACTCGATAGTAAATTTCGACGGAGTCAAATTGTATTTATCACCCGACTCACGAGCAGTGACATGTCCTTTTACTTGCCCTGGAGTTACGACTACTTTTCCATTCACCAGGGCTGAAGTTGCTGCCGGTATTGTGACAGCCCCATTGGTGACAAACTGCAAACCTTGCGACGAGACAACTGATCCGTCTGCAATTGCTTGCGTATCGGTAGAAGAATAAGCGTTATAAAAGACAATATCACCAGAAGATTTTGTTCCGGCATCTTTCGTCCCAGTGGTGTTGAAATCCTTCGAAAGATCACCCTGCGTATCTTGCATGGTTCCGGGAATTAAGGAGTCGGCAGAATTAACATCTGTAATGGCTTTGTCGACTGAAAATGTGAAATCCTTCGCAAAGTCCGTGCTGGCCAGTTTGATATCAATATTTGCGTATGGCAAAAAAACATACGAAAGCACTATTGCCAAAATGAGAAATGCTCCCGAAATAATCAAAAGTGGCTTTTTCCTTGATCCAATTTTCTTGGGCTTTGAAATAGGCGTCTCTCCGTGCGAAATTTCCGGCCTTCTGCGCATTGAATTTGAAGTAATAATTGTTTCGGAACTTTTTTTAATTTCCTCATTTTTATCGGGCTTGATTGGTTCTGTGTCCTTTTTTTCGCGCTCTAACCCTTCTGGTTTGGGTTCAGTTGCCTTGGCGGGATCAGCCTTTGCTGCGGTTTTTTCTTCACCCAGGCTATCTTCCAGGTTTTTCTGCTCCTCCTGCTCATCACTGCCTTTGTCATATCTGTTTACCACAAACCCAGCCGCCGCTTCTTCGGATGATGCAGCTTCAATAACTCCCTCGTCCGAATCAGATTCTTCCGATGTTACCGGGACGGGCTTTTCTGGTTTCGCAGCACGCGCTTCGTTTACTGAAGAATAAATCGTTATGCCGACTTGCGAAGCTAAATTGCGTGATATTTTATCACCGGTAATAAGTGAGATAATCTTATTTTGCTTTTCAATTTCGCGCTTCAGAAGCTTCAAGTTCACGATACTTTGAGCAATTGTCCCTCCGCGCGGGACCATCAAAGAAACGCCATCGGCATCGATTTCCTTGATCCGGCCAATTACGCTTGCAATATCGTCGTCAGGTTCTAGATAAATGATTTCGTTCATCGATGTGGAGTAAAATTAATTCTTCCTAAATAATATAACATGAAGCCTAATATATTCGTAGTTTCTGTTAATTGTATCAAGTATTATGTATCAGGTATCAAGGTTTGGAATACATGAAGCATGATACATTATTCTTAATCACGATCGTATTCCTTCGATCACTCTATCCAAAATCCCATCTACCAACTTTTCTTCGCCGACAAAATCAATTGCTAAATTCGCCATTGCCATTGGAGTAATGTCCTGCGCTCCGACTAATTTTTCCGTCTCATCCTTAACGTTCAGAACTTGTCCCGGTTTAATAAAATCGACTTTCGGTTGGCGGGCAAATGGCAGGCGCTTCACCCATGCTTTTTTCTCAAGATATTCTTTTATTTCCGGAAGCATCGAACCGCCGCCGCATAAAAGAATTCTTGATGGTAGAAGATCGACATTAGAGAATTCTTCCAATGCCAATTCGACTCCGGCAAGCCAGACATCACAATCATTTTCGATCGCTTTTTTGATCTTTTCAGATTTTTCGCTTCCTTCTTTGATTTTTCCGCTCGAATATTGAAGCTTAATGCTTTCTGCTTGTTCAAAATCGGTTTGAAGCGCATCAGCAATAGATTTGGTAAATACCCGCCCTCCAATTGCAAACATCCTTGTGCCTTCCACTCCCCCTGCTCGAACTACGGCGATATCGGTAGTCCCACCGCCAATATCAATAAAAATAGAAGAAAAATCGGTAAGTTCTTCAAGCCCGACACAACGAGCTACTGCATATGGCTCGGATGTTATTGCTAGTAGATCGAGGTCCAACCCTTCAGCAATGGTCTGCAATGCACCCAGATGAACGATTGGTGCGAAAGCATTGAATATTCCTACCGAAACATCACGACCCTGAAAACCGATTGGGTTGGTAACTTTGTATTCATCAATCCGCACATCCACAACGGCTGAGTTAACCAATTTTACATCAAGCTCAGAATGACCTGTTTCCCAAGCTAAAGTCGCACGGGCTTTTTCAAAAGTTTTGCGCTGTACTTGGTCAATAATTTCGCGGAGTTCGGAAAGGGTAATTTTTTCTTGTGGGTTCTCGCGACGGTAATGAACAGTGGTTGTTGTGCCTTTTACCAACTCGCCGGCAATGCCGATAATGCATTGGCGCGGTGCGACACCTGCTTCCTCAATAGCTTTATCTAGCGCCTTCTCGCAATTTTTAATTACGCCTGCAATATCTGTGACTCGCCCACCCTGCATATCGGAAAGCTTCTGGCGTTCCTTACCAACGCCTACAACATAGGCTCTATCATCCTCAACACGAAAAATCAGGACCTTGACAAATTCAGTCCCAATATCGAGCGAAACAGCATAATTCTTCTTATTTTTGCGGTTAAATAGTCCCAATTTGTTTGCCCCTCAACTTGATATGAAAACAACACAGTGATCCTGCTTAAGATTATTATATATTCTTTCATAAGAATTGCCAAATAGCTCATAAATAGCTATATTGTCATCGAGTCTGATACCGCAATCGGGAAGGTTATGTATGCCGATGGATAACAGAAAAGGAGTCTGCCCCGCGATTCTGGTGATTGTCATCGTAGTGCTCATTGGCACACTGGTGGCGATCCACTTCCAACACGAGGCCAGAGCTGCCAGTCCCGAACTTCAGATAGAGAGATCACTACCAGCGGGAAATCCGCCCGCCGGACACCCGGACGCTCACCTCACCAGCCTGCAGCCCACCCTTCCGAGGGCGGGCTGCTAACGTTTGTAAAACAAAAAAAGGCTCATGAGCCCAAGTATTTCATATGGAAAAATTTTAGCTTAGAATAGCCTTAATTCTACGCACCCCAGCGCTTGATGATTCTTCTTTCGTAATTTTGAAATGCCCGAGATCGCCGGTATTTGATGCGTGCGGTCCACCACAAATTTCACGCGAAACTATAGTTTCGCGTGATCCCGAGCGAGCACCGCGAGCCGAGGGACTAATCGTATAGACTTTAACATTATCGCCATATTTAGCCTCAAATACCCCCATTGCCCCACAAGTTTTGGCATCTTCAAGGCTCATTTCCTGCATGTCAACAGGAATATTTTTTGAAATTTGTTCGTTAACTAAATTTTCAACTTTGGAGATTTGCTCCGGCGTCATTTTTTCCGAGTGTGAAAAGTCAAATCGCAAACGTTCCGATGTAATATTCGAACCCTTTTGTACCACATGATCGCCAAGTACCTTGCGAAGCGCTGCCAACATCAAATGCGCTGCCGTGTGCAACTTCGCTGTTGCCTCCTTGTCATCCGCAAGCCCACCCTTAAACATCCCGGCCGACGCGGTACGGGATAGCTCCTGATGTTTTGCGAGCTCGGATCTAAATCCTTCTCTGTCAACAAAAAGATGCTCTTCCTGTGAAAGTTCAGTAATTAGCTCGAGTGGGAATCCGTAAGTTTGGTATAAGTCGAATGCTTCTTTTCCTGATAAATAGGCTGCGTGAATTTCTTTATTTGTGGCATTGATATTGTGTTTTTTGAAGATCTCGTTCACCATTTCGGAAGAATCGCCTGAATAGATATCTCCCAAAATATCTCCTTTATCCGGAAGAACCATTATCTTTGCGTATTCTTCTTGCGAAATTGGTTTCTTTGATTCGAAAATCTTGCCCGCCCTTGCCAAACCGGACTGAATTGTCTTGGCGAATTTTTCCTCTTCCGCAGTGATATTTTTGATAATCTCGCCTCGGGTAATTTCAGGATATTCTGACGAATAAATCTCAATCACTTTTTCAATTAGAGAAATCAACGAAACTTTAATATTTAGAAGCCAGCCGTACCGAACAGCCCTTCGAATGATTCTGCGCAAAACATACCCCCGGTCAACATTGGACGGGATTATTCCTTCTGACGATATAAATACCGCCGCCCTTATATGATCGGCCAAAACACGAAAGCTTTTTCTTACGTCAACCCAGCATCGTTTGTCCTCTGCTATATATTCTTCATCCGATTTATCGCCATATTTTAGGTTCGATAGTTCTTCAATTTTTTCGATAATCGGTCGGAATAAGTCCGTTTGATAGGCATCTGATTTGCCTTCCAAATACGCTGTCATACGTTCGAGACCCATGCCGGTATCGACATTTTTCTGATCAAGCGGTACGTATTCGAAATGCTCTTCCTCGATGAATTCGCCACCAGACGCCAATGCTTCTTTGCCTTTCTCTGTCAGAACTTTTCGAAATTCCATGAAAACATCATTCCAGACTTCGAGCCAACCGGAATTTTCCGGATCAAATTCTTCCGGCGCATTGCCTCCACCCGTCCAGACAAACATCTCCGTATCTGGCCCGCATGGTCCCTCAATTCCGGGTGGCCCCCAAAAATTATCGCTTTTTCCCAGAAGCTTGATGCGAGACTCTGAAATTCCCAAACCCATCCAAATTTTTTTTGATTCCAAGTCAGCGTCCACACCTGGCATTCCTTCAAAACAGGTGACGGCTAGATTTTTTGGGTCAATGTTGAGCTCCTTGGTCAGAAATTCATAGCTCCATTCAATTGCTTCTCTGCGTCCATAATCACCCAGACTCCAATTACCAAGCATTTCAAAAAAAGTGAAATGAGACTCATCGCCTACGGACTCGATATCCCCAGTGCGTATACACTTCTGAACCGAAGCCAGCCGTTTGCCGCCCGGATGCTTCTCGCCCATAATATATGGAATTAACGGATGCATGCCGGCGGTGGTGAAAAGAACCGTCGGGTCGTTTTCCGGCACCAAAGAAGCAGAAGGAAGCACCTCGTGCCCCTTCTTTTTGAAAAATTCGAGATATTTTTTTCTTAGTTCTTTCGCAGTCATAAGTTATTTAATTCGCCTGTGTTGATGCTTCTTCTCCGACCTTACCAAACAGATTCTTGAAAAACATCGTCCAGAAAGAGCTGGAAACATCCGTGGTTTTTTGTTCGACTTTCACAGCATATTTTGGATCATCGCGAAGCCCTAGTTGGTCTGCATACATTGTGGCATAAATTTGCTGATATTTTTTAACGTTGTAAACGTAATTTCTTGTCTCTTTAAAAGGAATATTACCGAGAATCCCTAAAGCAATCCATTTGTCAGCATTTCCAGTTCCCGCATTATATCCTGCCAAAGCCGCGTCGATATTACCGCTGTATTTTACCAAAAGATCGCGAATATGGGCAGCGCCAAAATTGATCGAAGTTTCGGGATCAAAAATATCATAATTTGTCATACCCACTTCTTTTGCCATGGTATTCGCAGTGCCCGGCATAAACTGCATAAGCCCTTTTGCGCCCTTGCTTGATTGAGCAGTCGGGTTAAATCGTGACTCCTGCATAATTACTGCGGCTACAAGCGACGGATCAACTCCATAAGCACGAGAATACTGAACAATCCAATTCTCGTATTTAAGCGGCACTATCGTGTCGGCCAACATCCCCGGCAAATAAAAGAATCCAGCTACAAGCATGACTAAAATCAAGCCAATAATTACAAGTAAATTTACTTTCGTCTTTTTTTTCATCGAACCCCTCTGCAATAAGTCTCTTATCCATGCTTAGTAGTCTTAGCTATTGGTCCGCTGTAAACTACAAAATCCTAACTATCGACTAAAATATTACCACAGATAAGACCCAAAGAAAAGATAAGACTTAAATCAAATATCACTTGGCGGCTCCCGAACTTTTCGGGAGCCGCCCAGCCCTCCCCGTATGCTCGCCTAGGATTTGGTCGCTGCCCTCTTGCCGTCTCCGACGACAACAAAGATCAGCGCAAGACCAATGGTGAGCATCACTACCGGACCCAGGAGATGATGTTCCAGCCACTGCCGCGACCCGTCACTCCAAATGCTGCCTACCAGGACGACAGCTGCGCCCGAAACAAACATCAGCCCTCCCATCAGGTGCAGGAACCTCATCATAATATTCCCTCCATGTAGGAATCGGTGCTCAGCACAAGAATAACACAAAAATCTGCACTTGTTTTAATTAATGCAGATTTCTGGTGCCCGGAGCCGGGGTCGAACCGGCACGATGTTTTACCATCATTGGATTTTAAGTCCAACGCGTCTACCAATTCCGCCATCCGGGCACATCAATATTAATATTTTACTTTAAAGCACTAATCTACTCAACTTTCCAACCTTCTTTTTTCTTCACGATTTTCCCCTCAATCGAGAATCCTGATGCTCGCTTATGGCCTCCGCCACCAAATAATCCTGCGATCTGTGCCACATCGATATCATTGCGCTCCGTTCGAAGGCTGCCCTTTAATCTACCATCAGAGGTCTCATAAATCAACATTGCCATCTTGTTTCCATCTGTTGAGTTTATCAAATTTACAATTCCAGAAACCTCCTCGTCTGTCGCTCGCGCCTCTTCGATGTCGGTTCTAGTTAAAAAAGAATATACAATTCCCAAATTTTTCTTTGTAGTCATTCTCGACAAGGCGATTCCCCAAAGTTTTAAGGTCGAGATTGATCTTGATTGAGTTAAACTTTTTGCAATTTCTTTCAGTTTTGCCCCTTTGTGCATCAGTTCAGACGCAATTAGCAAAACCTTCTCTGTGGTGTTTTGGTGCTGAAATCCGCCCGTATCGTAATAAATTCCTGTTAAAAGCGAAGTTGCCATGTCGCGATCAATATCCACGCCCCAAAGTATGAAAAGATCATACAAAAGCTCACAGGTTGAAGACGCATCAGGATTCGCGATGTTAATTTTTGCAATTTTCCAGATATCATTTTGAATGTGGTGGTCAATATTAACCAGCGGTACATTATTTTTCTTCGCAGATAGAATTCTAGAGTAAAACCCGGTTCTCTTTAAATCACCATTATCCAAAAGAATGATCGCGTCATAATCCCCAGACAAATAATCTGATCTAATCTCGCTAAAATTTTCAATAAAAGAAAATATTGGAGAGGGATCAGTAGCTACTACAATCCTAGAAGACTTCCCGAGCGCTTTCAAATAACTGGCAAAAGCAGATAAGGCACCGAGGGCATCTCCATCCGGATTTTCATGCCCGATCAACAGAAAATTAGATCCCTCGGCGATTAGCTTACCAAGTTTTTGAGCAAGTTCAACTTTAATCATTTAATTTATGGTTTGGGTCGTAAGATAAAAAACTTTCGCTCTTCGTCCGGCAAATCAAGTTTTTTAATTTTGAGCGTATCAATATCTTCTTCAACAATTCCCTCGGTTTTTTTGAACTCTGAAATATCAGAGTAAAGCATAGGAATAACAGTCCTTGGGTCAATCTTAGCAATCAATGCACTGGCATCTTTCATATCTAGAGTGCCATCTTCTCCTAAGGGGAGTATTAAAATATCAATATCCCCAATCTCCTTAATCGCTTCATCAGAAATCATTGCCTTTAGTCTTCCGCCATAACAGATCGCCATCGCCTCGGCATGAAGTACAAAAACGCAACCATCTCCATTCGGCTTGATTGCCTGAACAAATACACCTTTTCTTTCATATTCACCCGGACCTGAGATTTCAAATCCATCAATATTGATGTTATCAGACAATGCTATCACAGCATCTTTTGTCTTAATTTCAAATTTTTCCTTGCCCAAATATGTTATTTGCATGGCTCCTCCACCTAGTTAGTCACTAGAAACTTAGGAATTATTCTTCTTTGTTCTTCCCTTTTGTTTTTTTCTCGGTTTTTTTATCACCAGCTGGTTCGTTCTTTTCAGCTTTTTCCCCTGATTCTTCTTTCTTTTCAGATTTTTTTGATTTTAAATCTTTCAAGCTCAAGCCCAACCTATGGCTTTCTGGCTCGATAGAGATTATCTTGAATGTGTATTCTTTGCCAAGTTCAACCACTTCTCCTGGATCAACGATATGTTCGTCAGAAAGTTCAGAAACATGGACAAGACCATCGATATCATCTCCCAGAGAAACAAAGGCACCAAATGGTGTAATCTTTGTAATAGTGCCTTTGACCTCACTGCCCACTTTAAATTTGGAGGCGGCTTCTACCCATGGATCCGGAAGTAAACGTTTGATTGATAATGAAATTTTACCTTCATCTACCCCAATAATCATAATTTTAACTTCGTCGCCGACTTTGTAAAGTTTAGAAAGGTCGGAGACTCTGCTCCATGACACTTCGGAAATATGGACCAGTCCTTCAATTTGTGGATCCAAACTCACAAACAAGCCGAAGTCCACAATTCCTGTGATTTTTCCAGCAACTTTATCCCCAACTTTATATTTATCAATTTTAGTTTTAACTTCCTCGGCCCTTACTGCTTTTTCGGAGAAAATGAGTTTATTATTTTCTTTATCGCAATTGATAACCTTAACCATAAGTTCGGTACCAATAAATTGTCGCAATCGATTCAAAATTTCGTCTTTATCACCACCGGAAACTCGTGGATAATTGGCTGGTGAGAGTTGAGACACTGGTAAAAATCCCTGAATCCCGCCAATATCGGTCATGAGGCCGCCTTTATTCGCATCAACAATCTGAATTGCAACCGGTTCTCCAGATTCAAATTTCTGTTGCATTTCAAGCCAATATTTTTCCCGGTCAGCCCGCTTCATAGAGAGCACCACATTACCCTCTTCGTTGTCCATGGAGATAACTGAGGCATAAACGGCATCGCCCTTAGCAAGACCGGCTTTTGAGGTAATTTCTTTTTCGGGAATAAAACCAAGTGATTGGCCCATCACATCAACCCAAATTCTGTTTCCTCCAACAGCAAGAACTTTGGCTTCAACCATATCTCCTTCAACAAATGGTAAAATGTCGTCGCCCATCTCTTCCATGAGCGCTTTCATTGAATTTTCATCTGTTTTTTTGTTTTCTTTTTTCTCTTTTTTAACTTCTGCTTCTACCAATTCTTCATCCGCTACAACTTTTTTCATCTACTCTCCCAACTAACACATTAATTATAAATAAAATGAACAAGATCGGCGTGTGTTTATTTCCTTTTTTTGCTCTTGGGTAAATATTTTTGATATTTTTCCTCGGCAAATTTTTTATTATTCATCTTTGGGATATACCTTGCCATCCAAATTGTTAAATAAGTCAACGAGGCAAGGAGACCGGCAATGATCACAAGCAACACAATTCTGGCTGATAAATAAGGAAGGCCCTCATGCCGAGCAAAAACATAAATCAATCCCAATATCCCGCCCGTTAAATATATGTAGAATTGCCTGTTTTTTATTTTCCTATCTTGTTTCGAAAATTTAATTAGAATTGCGAATACAATAAGCGCAACAAATATTATCAAATAATACAAGTTCAAGCGACTCTCCGCTGGGGCAGATTTGAACAAATAATCGCTGTTAAAAATTTTCGAAAAATCCATAAAAACCTTGGTTATTTAAGGCTCCTTGACAAGAACCAACGGGTACCCTTTGGTTCGAGTGAAACGAGTCTAATGGTGGGCGCTAAGGGAGTCGAACCCCTGACCTACTCGGTGTAAACGAGTCGCTCTAACCAACTGAGCTAAGCGCCCCTTTGAAACTTATTTCACATCAACTCGCAGTTTCTCAAATTCTTCGTAATCACATATTATCTCTTGCCCTTCTTTAATATCTTCGATCGCGAAATACTCATTGCCCTGCATCTTGACGTTGGGATCTTTGGAATGATTACAGAAGCGAATGTTATCGAAGGATGAGTGCCATTTGCCAGTATGCTTTGACAAGTAGCCAAAATGTCGAAATGATTCTTGCTCACCTGGTCTCAAATTTCCGAATTCTTCTTGAGTCAGAATCACATCAAGTTTTGGGCTGTAGTCAACTACTTTGGTTCCCTTTTTAATATCTTCGCCAGCGAAAAGACCAATCCCATCTATCGTGCTTTTATCTAAATAGGTTTTTACAAAAAGCATAGAGCCTCTTTGTATTATTGGTGGGCGAAAGAGGACTTGGTCACGCATTAAAATCTGCTAATTTTGTGCTCGACCCCGCCTCATTCCCGTCGGAATTCCGGCTTTCAAGTCCTTAAACTATCCAATACCCCACATAGCTCATTCTTCGAATGAACGATATGGGGTGGTGGGCGAAAGAGGACTTGAACCTCCACGGGATTGCTCCCACAGCCACCTCAAGGCTGCGTGTCTACCAATTCCACCATCCGCCCATAAAATGAAAATTCTCGGCCAGCCCGAGAATATCTAAATATCTATTCAAGCTAGCTTAATAATTTATAAGCAAAGTATATCAAAAATTATTACGGAAGTAAATACACTATTCGGCTTTTCTCCTCAAGAAGTTGATTGCCAGCAAAATAAACAAAACAAGAAAACCAATTAGTATTAATAAATTTGGCCAAACATCAAAAAACTCCATATTGAGCAAGTTAACTTCGCGCATCGCCCTGATTGAATATGTAAATGGCACAATCAACGAAATATTTTTGATATAAGGGTGTATGGTCTCAGATTGAAATAAAAACGGGGTTAGAATTAGGGTCAAATAGAACACTATTACCCCGACCTGAATCGATTCTTGCAGAGAATGAGTCACTGCCGAAATCAGAATCCCCAAGGCAATCGCCGTTTCAGCAGTAATAAACATAATTATCCCGACCAACCAAATCGGACCAAGAGAAACTTCAAAAAATATTTTTAAAGTTGATATCACCAATACCGACAAAATGATCGCAACAAACGAGAAAGCGATAAACTTTCCGAAAATCATCTGCGATTTACGATAAGGAGTAACAAAAAAACGCTCAAATGTCCCCTCAGACCGCTCACTGGTGATTGAAATCGTTGATAAGTTTATCGCATTGATTATCATCAAAAGAACCATCAGGGCAGAAAGAAAATAGTCAAAATATTTAAGGCTTTTTGTGGTATTTTTTTCTTCCGCTATCCTGATTGAATCTTCTTCAATGCTTATGCTGGTATGATTTTTTGTAACAAGTTTGAGTTGTTCAGGATCATGGATAATTGTTTCAATTTGCTTCTGTAAATTGCCTTCCGCCTGGACTTTGACATTTTGCCCAGCAAAACCAGCGAGCGAGCCCTCCACAGCATCGACCACAAGCATTTTGACCCTACCGCTAAGATCAGGCACTGTTGAATTTTCAACAATCCGAATTTTCCCTTTAATCAGATTCTCTTCCTCTGCAATATCGACAATGACCGCTGAGCGAAATTTATCGTTTTTTACCCCCTCCAAAGCCTCCTTTTCACTGGATTCGGATGAAAAATTTATCCTCTCCTCATCTTCTAAATTCTGGACGATTTCTTCAGAATATTTATTCGAGTCGACATTAAATAATGACACCCTGATATCTTTTGGCTCCTGCCAAGTTACTAGCCCGAGAAAAATCACGACTATTATCGGCTGGGTAAGAAAAAGAAGAAACCACCGCCTGTCTCTTACAAATTTTTTCAACTCATAAAGTGCAATTTTTAACACAAAACTCCTAAATGTTTGCTAGTACTTCCTGTAGATTCTTCGCCCTGTGCCTTGCAATTATTTGTTCTGGACTTCCCTCAATAATTATTTTTCCTTCGCGCAGAATTATCAATTGATCACACAGAGTTTGGGCTTCATCCATATAATGTGTAGTGGTGATGATTGTCGCTGTTTTTTTCAATTCAAAAGTCAGCTGCCAAATTTTCTCCCGGGCAACCGGATCGAGCCCCATCGTTGCCTCATCAAAAAAAAGTATCTGGGGTTTATGTACTATCGCACAAGCGATTGATAATCTTTTAGCCATTCCGCCAGATAAATTTTTTACAAGCTTAGCTTTAGAACCAAGAAGATCAACCATTTTCAGAGTTTCGGAGATTCTTTCATTTCTATTGCCGTCATATTTATAAGCACTAAAAAAGAAATCAACGTTTTCCCAAACCGACAAGTTCAAGTAAAGAGCATCTTTTTGCGGCACGTATCCAATATTTTGGCGAATCTCTTGAGCATTATTTATATAGTCTAGACCTTCAATTTCTATTGAGCCACTGGTGGGCGAAAGAATTGTCGCCAACATTCTAAGCGTGGTCGTTTTGCCCGAACCATTTGGGCCAAGAATGCCAAAAATTGTATTTTTTAAAACCTCAAAAGAAATGCCGGAAACAACTTTTTTTGTTCCGAATATTTTTGTTAGCCCAGATGTTTTGATAACTGTATTGTTCACTCTACAAATAATAACACGAATCTTAAATGATTATTAGCCGAGACGAATCAAAAAGACAGGGTGCTGCCTGTCTCAATTATATTCGCTTAAAATTTTGGATGGTGGGCGCGAGAGGACTTGAACCTCCACGAGATTGCTCTCACAGCGTTCTGAACGCTGCGTGTCTGCCATTCCACCACGCGCCCTTATTTTGACACACGCCTTTCGGTGATAAACCACTGCGTAATATTTGCAAACATGTCTTGTGGTTTATTTGCCCTGATGTTCCCTATTCCATGTATATTCGATTTTACTGAAAAATTGTACTTTGAATATGGAAAAAATACAATCAGATTCTGGTTTTTAACCGATTCAAAAAACTGATCATATTTAGCATTTCGGGCAACAGAATCCGAAATCATCCGCGCATCTTCCAAAAGAATATCCGAACTCTTATCTTTATAACCCGCCAAATTCATCGCATCCGATTGGCTTCCATGCCAGAAAACATATGGATCCCTATCATAACCATAGTCAAATCCATACAATATTAGATCATAATTTCGTTCCAAAATTGCATTTGGATAATCCACCGACTTAACAAAATTTGCTTCAATTTCAATATTTGCCGCATTGGCTTTTTGGATTAACTCATCAGCTTTGTCTCTTTGGGCTTTAGCATCCAGCGCCAAGAGTCTCACCTTGATCTTATCTCCGGGCAAAAATTGCATTATGCGTGATCGAATATCGACATTCGCCATATTTGGTTGGCGCAAGTTTGCAATTAAAGCAAGCTGCCTCTCTGTTTCAAAATCTTTATTTTGAAAATCGTCATTTGGATTTGGAAGTCCCGCAGTGGCTTGATAATTATTGATTAATGAGGTCGCAAGTGAAATCTGGGCGTCCGGAAAGGCATCAAAAGAAATATCTTTTATATACGGCGAACCATTAAAATAATTTCGATTGGCAGAAAGGGTTACTTTTTTTCCGCCTCCATTTTGGATACTCAGCGTCTTTATAAATTTATATGGGCCAGTCCCGTTGAAATTATCAACCAGGGATGAATTTACATCGTCCTGTGAAATTATCCCCTGAATACATTGGTAGATAAATGGGCCATATGGTCGAGGCAAAGTAAATGTAACAACACTCGGGTCGGGTGATGTCACATCCACATCTTTCCACTCATCGAGGTAAGCACTTTTTATATTAGGATCTTGAATTAAATTAATGGTTGAAATTACATCTGCCGCACTAAAATTTTGTCCGTTATGAAAAGCAATCCCGTTTTGCAATTGAAAAGTATAAACAAGTCCATCGTTTGAAATCTCCCAACTTTTTGCCAAATCAGGTATTACATTTCCATCTTCGCCTATCTTCACTAAACCATCATAAATTAGTCCGGAAATTGATTTTTCTGCATCAGATTTAGCAAGCACAGGATTCAAATATTTAACGTCACCCAATACTTCTTCGTTATACGATCCGCCAAATGCAGGAATTGGTTCAGTATTTGAGATAAATAACTGATTGCCCTTGATTACAATGAGTATGATAGCCAAAACTGAAAACACGATCGAAATAATTCTTTCGCTTGGAGACATCAAACTTGCACTTTTTGCAATCCTTTTAGAAAAGGCAGCAATTAAAGCGAATAAAGATTTCAAAACCCGCCCTCTCGATATCCCCTTTGATTGTGAGAAATTCATGAGTTTCCTTATCTCTCAATCATCCGAGAAATACCGTGAGAAGCGCCGAGACGCAAAATAAGACTGCAAGCACTATTGTGGCATAAAATAAAGTTTTTTCGATTCCCCTTCTGGATCGATATACATTGCCCTCACCGCCAAAGACCATACCAAGACCAGAGCCCCGTTGCTGCAAAAGAATGGCGATCGTGAGCAAAACTGCGAAGATGATCTGTAAAATTTTAAGGGTAAAAATCATAATTTCCTCAGTAAATAATGGTCTGCCACGCGTAATGATGTTTCGATTGCGAACCCGTAGGTTTCGAATCGAACCAGAATGAAGTGTGGTGCCGAGGGCGAGAATTGAACTCGCGACACAAGGATTTTCAGTCCTCTGCTCTACCACTGAGCTACCTCGGCATGGAGGCCTGGACCGGAATTGAACCGGTGTACGCGGTTTTGCAGACCGCTGCGTAACCACTCCGCCACCAGGCCGAGACAAAACGCGCGTATTATGGCTTGGAGCGGGTAGCGGGAGTCGAACCCGCATCTTATCCATGGCAAGGATACATAATAGCCGCTATACGATACCCGCAAAACCACCAAAAAATAATGTTTGCCAAAATACTACAAGCAAAATAATAGCAAAGAATCAATCTTGTGTAAAGCTATATTATGCGGTATAACTATTATAGTTTATATCTTTCAGTATTTAATTCGTTCGAAAGATTGATAAAATTATGGGTAAAAAAAAGAATAAAAAACTGAAGAAAAAACAACATGGAAATACTGCGCCACAAATCATCACGCATCCTTCTACTACCCCTCTTGCTCCTACAACAGAAATTGACGTAACCCCCGAAATAGAAGAAAAAGTTGAAAAAGAGGAAGTAAAAGAAGAGAAGAAAAATGACGGCTACGATGACCCTGCTTACAAAGATGAGAAAAAAATCGTAGTGAAAATTTTGCTCACAATCCTTTTGATGGTTGTAATCCTCATTGTCGCATACTATGTAAACCAAAAAACCACAATCTTGAGTTCATTTGGTGATTGGGTTTATAAGCTTCTCAATATTCAAACCCAATAGATAGATCGTTGCAAATTAAAAATCCGCTATAGCGGATTTTTAATTTGCCTGTCTTTATTTAATCGGTCTGTTTTTGTAAACCAAATAAGATCAGGTAAAACGTAACCAATAGTGTCACAACAATTGCAGGAAAAATTGAAATCTTAGTCGTCAAGATGAAAAATGCTGCTGCAATCCAAGTGATTACGATAATCAGAGTTACCCAAATACTTTTCATATATCTCCTTCTTAAATATTTATAGCATCTGCCTAAATCTTAGCACAGAAGGCTTAATTTTTTTGTATAAAGACGGACGATTATCTATCAGATCTTCAAACCATTCGGAGATATATGCTTTAGCATTATATCTTGCATCCTCATTCCAAGGATCTGAGAGTTTTTCATTTTCAATCTCATAATGAGAGAGTCGCTCTTGCATTTCATTCACCACTTCCGGATATTCCCTAGCAAATTTTACTAGCGCATGTTTCATTTTAAAGGTGGGAGCAATCTGCATAGCCATCATATCCCCGATAACTAGAGTCCGAATAAACATAATTAAATCTCTTTGAAAATGGACGCAATATTGCTCGGCTAATTTCATCCCCTTTATAAAAGCAACCGCCGTGCTCCTATCGTAAATCGGAGTTGATGGGTCGCCTGTTGCATCGTCCCAGTTATCCATAACTGACTTGAGCGGATGTTCAAATGAAGTTGATAATTCGGAGATAATCTGTAAAAACTGATCTGGTACTTGAATTTTATCTTGCGATAAAAATCTCACCCTTTCTTCAATCGGGCGGCTGCCAAGACGAATGAAAGCTGCGGCGGCCTTCTCTGCGTCAACATCTAAAACAATGTGGCGAATAAAGTTCCAAAAAAGTGAACGGCTAAATTTTGTAACATGACCAACTATGCCAAAATCTACTAGCGCAATTTTGCCATCATTGGTAATGATAATATTCCCTGGATGAGGATCACTATGATAGGTTCCAACCATAAAATATTGCCTACCAAGCTCAGAAATTATATCATCAGCAATTCTATCAAGATCAAAATCGATATCTCTAAATTGTTCATTTGTTACATTGCTATTTTTGGCACGCATGATATCCGTCAGTTTCGTGCCATGAATGAAATCCTGGGTCAAGATTTTGGCTGTTGTAAATTCTGAATAACACTCCGGCACAACAAAACGATTCGTTTTTGGCAAATTCTTCCGGATGATTTCCGCATTGTCTTTCTCGAGACGGAAATCCAATTCTCGCAGCGTCGACTCTTCAAGCTCAAACAGAATATCTCGAACGCTCAATGTTTTCATCCTGAACATCAAATTCAAGAAAGGAGAAATCGTTCTTAAAAACCTAAAATCTTTCTTTACTTTATATTCAAGATTCGGTCTCTGGACCTTGACTGCAACTTCCTTACCATTTGGAAGTATCGCCCGATGAACTTGGGCAAAAGAGGCTGAAGCTATTGGTGCATCTTCAAAAATCGTAAACATTTCATGCGGTGATTTTCCAAATTCTTTCGAAATAATCTCCTGAACTTCGGCATACCCCATCGGCGGCACATTATCGAAAAGCTCAGAGAGTTCCCAGCAATACTCTGGTGGCAAAATCTCATATCTCAAAGCTAAAATCTGGCCCATTTTGATGAGCGCTCCGCCTGCTTCTTCCAGATACATTCGTGCAATCTTGGGATATGAATGCGGGTACAAACCAAGAGATCGGAAAAAGGAGAAAAATCCGTATTTAATTGTGAGACCAGTTAATTGAAGAGATCTAGGCATAAGACCTTACTTTGTTCGCATCTGAAACCCGATATAAAAAATTATAACGGTAGAAACCATCGCCATATAAAAGAGCGATTGCGCAATTTCAAATGCATAATTAGCGATTATTACCATGATAATCCACAACACTGCGATGATGATTGTAATTAACGGATAACGCATAATTCCCACCTCTTGTAATTTATTTATTAAAACGTTTTATAATACTACTAAATAGATATTTTGTCAATATTTTTGCTGTTTAATAGGCCTTTTCTTTGGGTCTGTATTGAAGTGCTTCAGCAATGTGAGCAGAACTTATAATGTCGGATTCATTAAGATCAGCAATCGTACGGGCAATTTTTAAAATTCTATGATACGAGCGCGCAGATAGCTTCATTCCTTCAACTGCACTAGCAATTAATTTTTCAGCTTCTTTTTCCAATATACAATATTCTTTGATATCTTTCGAGGTCATTTCGGCATTCGATTTTAATTTACCATTGTCGCGAAATCGTCCATTTTGTTTCTCTCGTGCCTTGTTCACCCTCTTGCGAACCACAGATGATTCCTCCGCAACTTTATCCGTGGCAAGTTTTTCGTATTTCACCCGCGGGACTTCAATATGGATATCGATGCGGTCAAGCAAAGGACCAGAAACCTTTTTCTGGTAGCGGATTATCTGGGTCGGCGTGCAAACACAGCGTTTATCTGGGTCGGAAAGATATCCGCACGGACACGGATTCTGGGCGGCAACAAGTAAAAACTCTGCTGGGAAAGTCAATGATCCGGACGCACGAGATACTGTGACAATTCCATCTTCGAGCGGCTGGCGCAGGGCTTCAAGAACGTTTCTGGGAAATTCGGGGAATTCATCCAAAAACAAAACTCCGCGATGGGAAAGAGATATCTCACCTGGTTTTGGCCACTGACCTCCACCAACCATAGCAACTCCTGATGTTGTATGGTGTGGCGCTCGAAACGGACGTTTTGTTATCAATGTTTTTGCTCCACTAGTCATGCCGGAAACTGAATAGATTTTTGTTACTTCTAGCATCTCCTCGTTTGCCATATCTGGCAAAATACTCGGGAGCGATCTTGCAAGTAATGTTTTACCCGATCCGGGAGGACCGGATAAGAGAATATTGTGATTGCCCGAAGCGGCAATCTCCATCGCCCTTTTCGCTTGTTCTTGTCCGGCGATATAAGCAAAATCCAATTCATATTTGATAGTTTTTTCTTCAGTAGGCGCTGATCTTTGATATCTATTGATTATTTCTTCACTCCGAAGATGTTTAATCAATTTCGCTAAGCTTTCTACAGGAATAATCTCAATTCCTTGAACAAGGGCCGCTTCCTCCGCATTTACTTCGGGGACATAAATTCGATCAAATCCAGACTCTTTGGCATACATTGCTATCGGGAGAATCCCATTTACATGCCGAAGCCTACCGTCTAGTGCTAACTCTCCGACAAACAGCGCTTGGTTGTATTCGGGAACGTGTTGCAGCTGCTCTGATGCCAAAAGAATCCCTACCGCCATTGGCAGGTCAAAGCTCGGACCCTCTTTTTTCATGTCGGCAGGCGCCAGATTTACCGTCAGACGATGTTGGGGGAAGGGTAAGTGGCAATTTTTGATCGCCGAGCGAATCCGCTCCTTGCTTTCATCGATGGCCTTATCCGGAAGTCCCACAATAGTAAAAGAGGGCAGTCCTGCTCCGATGTCGACTTCCACCTCGATCGGATAGCATTCCAAACCCATCGTCGTTGCCGATAGAACACGCGCAACTTTATTCAAATCCCCTCCCTGCATTTCAGTTCTTAGCCTCTTAGTCCCAAAAGGCCCCTTTGAGTTATTAGTTTTAACTAACTTAATTGTAGAGTAAAATATCGTCTTTTAAAACCACTTGACCCGCCCCGAGCTTCGGGGCGGGTCTCCAGATCTTCTTCCGACCGCTAGATGCGGCTCTCTGCCGTGTCGCAAGCGTCGCGGTACTCCTGGCAGGTGTACCCCGGATGACGCTCGCCGCACTCGCCGCAGACCTGTCCCTCTTCGGCTGCTTCTCTCTCTTTCTCCGCAAGTTCGCTCATCTTGACCTCCTGTGTAATGGCTGCAGGATTCATCCGTGTGCGACTACCGGCTCAAAGGCCAGCATTACTTGAGAAAACGGCGACCTGGGTTGTTTGGTCGCCTTGTTGGAATCGAGGGCCCTGCGACTGCGTTTGCAGAGCCAGCATCGGTCAGAAAACCCATGATCACTCATGAATCCTCCCCGACCATCGCAAACCGGGCACATATAGCAATCACCAGCCCTTTCACATCGGGGATAATACCAAAATTTAAGCATTTAGACAATTGAAAAAGGCCCTCTTAAGGCCTTTTTCAATTTATTAGACTTACTATTTAGTTCGTGAACTGGAATGAACTTACCATATTATCGATGGCAGTATCATGAACACCATGGGAATCATCATTTTTCCAAACTATTTGATATCCCCGGCCACCATGATTCAAATATATAGATGTAGAATATGTCCCGTCCAGAAGAGAAGGTTCGTTCTCTGTAACCTTCCAGCCTGTTGCCCCAGCTAGAGTTATGTCGGATACCGTCTGTTCCTGGCCAGCAGATGTTATTTGGCTTAAGCCAAATTCCTCATCAACCACAGATATCATAAAATAAGGGATAGGCATCTCAGAATTCGCCCTATATGTGTTATCTGCCACCCTGTCCTTATTTACAATCACATAAATATCTTTTTTGACTTGCTGCCCAGATTGGGAATCATACAGATAATCGATAAGCTGAAAAGCACTTTGGTATTTGAAGCTGTATCCATAAGTCTTGTTTGTATAGGTCGTAAGATTATTCGAGGAAGATGAGGAACTTGAACTAGATACTGAAGTACTGGACGAGCTAGTAGAACTTTCACTATCTGCATCAACCTTTTTCTGCAAATCAGAGATCTGGCTTTTGAGATTATTTTTATCTTTCGTCCATTTGGAATTCAAATAATAATACCCACCAGCGCCAAGGCCTGCCATGATGAGAACGGTAATAAGTATGATCCAAATTGCTGCCAAACCATTAGATCGTCGCATGCTCCTCCTTTTTTAGTAAGTAGAAAGTAGTCCGTAGTCCTTAGATAAATCCTGACTTAAATATTATAGAACAAATTATTCTTTAAGAAAATCGTCGATAACTCCAAACACATCATTTTTATTTTTTGCCCAAATAATTTCCGAAAACCTTCGGAACCAAGTGAGCTGCCTTCTGGCGTATTGATGAATTTTCCATTTCATATTCTGTTTTATGACTTCAAAATCTTTTTGATCTTTATCAATATAATTGGCTAATATCTTGTATTCCAACCCGATCTTTTCGAACCATGAGAGAGAAACTCCCTTTTCCATTAGATTTGAGACTTCCTCATAAAAGCCCTCCGCAAACCATTCGTCGACCCGCTTATCTATTCTCGAATACAATTCCTCCCGCGGGTAATCGATAGCAATTTGTAGGACAACAAAATCCGGTTTGATTTTTGTCGGTGCTGTGCCTTCTTGCGCCTTCTCGATCGCCCTAATTAACCTTCGAGGATTCTGAACGTCAAGCCCATGGTCATTAGTCCGTAGCCCGTAGTAAATTTTCTGCAATTCTTCGAGCGACATCGAATTTAATTGTTCCCGGGAAATTTTCGCTTGATTCTTGATTCTTGATTCTTCCGACCTCGGCTCGAGCCTCGGCCGAGACGGGTGATCCTTGATTTCAAATCCCTCAATTAAAGCTTGAACGTAAAGCCCCGTTCCTCCGACAATTACCGGCAGTTTGCCGCGGGCAAAAATGCCTTCGATAACTTCGCGGGCACGTGATAGCCAATCAAACATTGAAAATTCTTCACCAGGATCGCAAATATCGATGAGGTGATATTTGATATTGCCATATTCGGAGAGATCTTTACCGGTCCCAATATCGAGTCCGCGAAAAACTTGTCTCGAATCTGCCGAGACTATTTCGCCGTCATATTTTTTGGCAATTGCAACTCCTAGGCCTGTTTTTCCAGTAGCTGTCGGCCCGACAATTGCCACAATTTTCTGCACATTTTCCATTTGCATGGTCCTTAGCAATAATTTGGGCGCGCACGTCACATGACGCACGCGCCGGCTGTCTCGCCCAGTTCTCACCCTCCCACTAGCTCTCGCTGCCTTCAACATCAGTCCCCCTGTACCTTGACCTTCCACACTGAAGGCAATTACCATCCGGATCCGGAGGTCGAGTGTCCCCGCAGTGAGGGCACTTGAACTCCTGCACTTCCGCGGTACCAACTTCCAGATCAACAGCCATTTATGGCACCTCCTTCGCCTATCTTATATACCACAAATTAGCCTCGCCTTCCAATGTGTTGCACAATGCCTTAATTTCAAATTACAATACATAAGCATGATTAAGATATCGCATGTCACAAAAAAGTACGGCAAAGAGATTATCGTCGACGATCTTTCTCTCTCGATAAAAGAGGGGACGATTTTCGGTTTTTTGGGCCCGAACGGAGCAGGGAAGACGACTACGCTCAAAATTATACTCAGTCTCATCAAGGACTATGACGGCATTATTACGATCGGCGGCGAGATGACCATGGACGCAAAAACAAAAGAAAAAATTGGTTTTATGCCAGAAGACCCCTACTTCTATGACCATCTGACCGGTTTGGAATTCCTGAAATTCTGTGGTGAACTTTTCAATTATTCGAGAGAGAAAAATAACGGATATTATCTGAATATTCTAGACCAAGTCGGGCTGTACGATGCAAGAAGCATGATGGTGAGAAATTATTCCAAGGGCATGAAGCAGCGTCTCGGCCTCGCGCAAGCCCTCGTAAATGATCCAGATTATATTTTTCTCGATGAACCGCTCGACGGGCTTGACCCAATCGGCCGCGCCGATATCAAAAATATCATCAAAGGTTTGAAAAAACGAAAAAAAACAGTCTTTTTTTCCTCACACATCCTCTCGGATATCGAAGAGTTATGCGATGAAATCGGCATAATTAATAAAGGAAAATTATTATATTCCGGCTCGGTGAAAAAATTCTGCCGTGGTAGCGCATTTGAAGAAAAATTTGTCGAGGTTATAAAAAATGAAAAACGTACTGGCAATCGCTAAAAATACATTCCGCGAGACCATCCGTGATCGGATTCTTTATTCGATTTTGATATTCGGCATGCTTTTCATCATCTCAACTATTTTTTTAGGTTCAATTTCACTCGGCGAAGATCTAAAAATAATTCGCGATCTGGGACTTGCCGGAATTTATATCTTCGGTTTGATTATCACGATTTTTCTCGGAACATCACTCATCTATAAGGAGATTGAAGGAAGAACGCTTTATATCGTTTTTTCGAAGCCGGTTGGAGCAGCCCAATATATCTTGGGCAAATTTCTCGGACTTTTCACATCCGTGGTTCTAACTATTTTGATCATGTCGGTGCTTTATCTTGCAATTGTCGCGGCAAAAGGCGGAGGATTTGATTATTTCGGTCTCGCCGCGATTGGCATGCAGATTTTAGAACTTGCAGTTTTTATTGCGCTTTCGATCCTATTTTCAACCTTTTCGACTCCACTAGCCTCAACTCTCTACGCGATTTTGCTTCTTTTCATTGGCCATTCACTACCGATGATATTAAAATATGCTTTAAAATCGAGCGTGCTTTTCAAATATTTCGCATATGCGATTTACTACATTCTGCCCAACCTCGAGAAGTTCAATCTTAGAAACATTGCCGTGCACGGAATTTTGCCGAACGGTTTGGCTGTCTTTTCTGCTGTAGCTTATGGTGTAGTTTATACGATAATAATTCTCGCAATCGCAAATTATTCCCTGTCCAAACAGGAGGTTTAACCAGAATCAAGAATCAGGTATTAAGAATTAAGCTCACTGCTTGATACTTGATACATGATACTTAATACAATAAAAAATAAATCCTTTTTAAAGATGATTATTTTCATCCTTTTATCCGTCTTGGTTATTGCGACCCAGATTTTTTCCGATGGAGCAAAGGCGGAAACGAAAAAGCCCTCCCCTCTTGTCATGCCGGCAAAAGTTATCGAATTTGTTGATTTAGGATTAAAAAATGCCGCCGCAGATTTAAATTGGCTAGCTTCCATACAATATTTTGGCGATTGGCAAGATGATGATTATGCGAAACTCACCGCTTATATAAAAGCGACAAACGAACTAGATCCGAAATTCTCCTACCCCTATGCTTTTGGCGCCATAATTTTACCCGGACTGGGCAAAACTAACGATGCTATCGCGATCGCCAAAGACGGGATAGCTAACTCCGACCCGGACTACCGCATCCCCTATTATCTTGCCGTTACTTATTTCTTGAACAAGCAAGACTATGCAAACGCAGCATATTATTTCGATGTTGCCGCAAGGACAGCCGGCGCACCGGATAACGTAAAAGCAATATCTGCAAGTTTCAATTCCCGGCCGGATCTTAGAGCACAATCAATCGCTATTTGGACTTCGATTTTTGAAAATTCGAACGATGAAGTTATTCAAGAACGCGCGAAAGCTTACATCATACATTATGAAATTCTAAACATTCTCGAAGTTGCTGCGGAAGAGTACAAAAATAAGACCGGAAATTATCCGGCAAATATCGAAGACTTAGTGACTGCAAAAATTCTTACAGCAGTGCCAAAAGATCCTTTTGGGTTTACATACCTTATAGACAACGACGGCAGAGCTAGAATAAATCAATAATTACTCTTCTTTCTTGTCGTCCTTGTGCTCCTCTTCCCGCTTTCTCTGCACTCTTTGGATTTCGAAAACCGATTTTCCCGAAACTGGCATATCTTCCTCGCGCTCTTTCTCCGCTTCTTCGAAGAGCTCATCCTCTAAATTTTCGAGATCCTCATCGGTGTAATTTGTAAGATTTCCGCTCATGGTTCAATTATATCGAATGTTTCGTAAAATTTTAATGTGGCCGCCTGCTCGCCATCGGGCAGGCGCGGCTCACTGGTTTCCGGCTAGCACTTTCGCACCCAAATCTCGAAGCTCAATAAACAACTCCTCAGCTTCGCTCGAGAGCATAGCAGTAAGATCCGCAAGATCAATCTTGTCGAGAAGTTCAGAGGCCTTGAGGGAAAACTGCCTTTTTTGACCCTCGTGTACCCCTGCGTCTTCCGCATTTAGATTGAAATTGCTCACGTACCGCATTACGTCATCAGTCGTCGACGGCATGGCCTTGCCCCCTTCCTAGAAGTCAGTACTCAATTCGTAGCACAAGAATTATGAAAATTCTATGAATTTCTACACAAAAAAAATCAGGCAATGCCTGACTTGTTTTTTGAATCAATAATTAGAGCTCTATGTTGCTTGCGATTTGTTTCATTGAATCGAGGCAAATCTCGATGAATTTATCTACGGGAATGTTGAGACCATCCGCTTTCTCGCACATTGAGACTTCATCTCGTCTCGTACCAGCTGCAAATCTTGGTTCTTTGTGAAACCTTTTTGTGACAGATTTTAGCTTCACTTCATCCAACTTTTTTGATGGATAAACGAGAGCGACCGCGGTAATCAAGCCCGTTAGGCTGTCGGCACAGAAAATCGCCCACTCTGCTTTACTCTCCGGATAGATTTTAGTTAACTCCGGACCGTGCGCTTTCACAATCCGGTCGACTTTATCCGAAATCTCAAGCTTATATTTTGCAAGGACCTCGCGCGTTTTATGCGGATGATCAGCTTTATTTTCTTCAGAGTAATCAATGTCGTGGATTAGCCCAGCAAGAGCCCACTCATCGCGATCATCATCCGCTCCTAGTTTGTTTTGCTCTTTTAAATAATCAAAAATCCCGCCCATGCAGGCTTCAAGCGCCAGAGAATGATAAAAAATATTGGTTTCAAGCTCCGCCCTTATCGCCTCCAAATATTTTTGCCTATCATAGGTCATTTCTTTTACTTTCCCAAAACTTGAAAATAATAGGAAAAAATTTTGTTTTTTATCGCAGCCGAAAGAAACATTCCAGCAGCAAAACTCATTAAAATATCTTGTGAAAAAATTGGACCAAATAATTTACCCTTCCACGTAGTTCTCCCCAATATATGCAATGATCTTTCTCGCAGCATATCTGCAGTCGGAATTACCAGGTTAGAGATAACATCATTTTTTTCAATAATCATTTTTGCTTTTTCAACATCTTTTTTGAATTTTTCAATTGATTCGAATTCATCTACCGCCATTCCTTTCGCCACCAACGATTTTATCAATAGCTCATTTTCCGAGAGACCAGATTCATCTCTCACAGAATACATGTCGAAACAGATGAAGACCCCTCCCGGTTTTAGAACTCTCTTAATCTCTTCGAGAACTTTGGTTTTATTGCTAGTATGACAAATCGTCTCAATTGCAAAAACAATCTCAAAAGAATCTTCCTCATACAAACTTAGATCGTGATAATCGCCAACAACCTGAGAAAAATTCTTATTTTTTCGATATCTCGCAAGTGGTTTAAGAGAATAGTCTAGCGCAAAAAAACTGATTGATGGATATTTTGAGGCAAGTAACCCGCTATTAGCGCCATTTCCAGCTCCTAGCTCTAAAATTTTTTTTGCTTTTAGGCTCTCAATATATTTCTCAATAATTTTGATTGGCCCCAGATAGTCTAACTTTTTGAATTTTCCGTCATACGACAAACCGGAGTGCATCATGCCACTACGATCGTAAAAAATGATATACGGCAGTCTATTGATCCTGTAGTACTTTTTAACCCCCTTGCCCTGATATTCATTTTTGAGCACAGCATCAATGTCTATCCGTTTCCGCACAATGTTTAAATCTTGATTGATTTTTTGGTCAATGATATTCATGTTTACCTTATTGGTGCTCGGGAGAGGACTTGAACCTCCATGGATGTTACTCCGCTAGCTCCTAAGGCTAGTGCGTCTACCATTTCGCCACCCGAGCATTATTGAACATACGAATTATAGCAAAAAAAGATTATATTGTCACGAGGTCGGCAAGCTTTTCGAAGGTCTTGTCGCCAATTCCTTTTACATTTTTGAGCTCTTCTATCGATTTAAATCCGCCATGTTGAGTTCGATAGTCAATGATTCGAGTCGCATATGCCGTGCCGATGCCTGGTAACGTGTCTAGCTGTGCCGCCGTAGCGGTATTAAGATTAATCTTTCCAACAGGTTTGTTTGCCGATGACGCCGACACCGAAGTCGAAGCGCCGGCTATCTGTCCAGTTTCAGCAGGCGCAGTTGCCGTAACAGCCGCAGAGCTTGACACAGGCGCATTTTGTTTCGACAAATCGCCTATCTCTGCTTCCAATTTTTCTATTCTTGCATCCTGATCAGTGATTCTCTTCTCAAGCACCGGCTTGAAATAATTTTCGCGATAGAGCAAAAAACCGCCCGAAAGGAGTATTAGAACAAGCAAGATTCCCCCAATAGCAACCCGATGTCGCTCGACAAATTCCGCGGAAAATATGCTTTCCTCCGGCAAATCGGGTAAAACATTTTTTATTTTCGGGTCTTCGGGTTTTTTCCTAATATGAATTGAAATCAAAAATCTTCCCCACCCCTCCTTAACAGAGTCCAACTTTCGCCGCCGCCACTCTTTAAATTTGATCTTTGGCTTTTGCTTCCACATTTTGGTTACTAGTTTTAAGTTTTAAATTGAAATTTTGAGTTATTCTAAGTGTTTATGCGTTAAAAATTCATCAATTTTCTCCATAACTGCCGGATATTTTTCAATATTATTCGTAACGATCTTTGCCCCTTCCGCCGCTTCATCGATGAGCTCGATGTCGGAATACGATGCCATCCTGAGCTCATTATACCCCGACTGTATGGTTCCAAACATATCACCAGCCCCGCGGTTCTTAAGATCTTGCTCTGCCAGCTTGAACCCATCAAGAATGTTTTCAAAAGATTTCAGTCGCTCTATCGCCCGCGGGTTCTGGGTACTTGAAAATACAAAGCAGAAGGACTGATGCTCGCCACGGCCAACTCTGCCACGGAATTGATGCAATTGTGCCAGCCCAAACCGCTCAGCATCTTCGATCATCATGATCGTTGCATTCGGAATATCCACCCCTACCTCGACCACCGATGTAGATACCAATATATCAAGTTTACAAGCTTTAAATTCAGCCATTATTTCGTCTTTTGATTTTCCGCCTTTGGCGAGACCTCGCCTGCCCCGTCGGGGCGAGGCGGGCATTCGACCGTGGAGCATTCCAATCTTTAGATCAGGAAAGATCTGTTTGCTCAATCGATTGTATTCCGCCATTACCGATTTTCTATCTTCGTCGAATAGTGTTTCTCTCGTTTGCGCTTCCGATTCTTCAATCAGCGGGCAAATCACAAAGGCTTGGCGGCCAGATTGAATCTGCCGGCGAATGAAGTCATATGCTTTTAGCCTATTTGTCTCCTCAACAAATCTGGTTTTGATCGGTTTTCGGCCTTTCGGCATGGATTTGATAATCGACAAGTCAAGATCGCCGAAGAGCGCGAGATGCAATGATCTTGGAATTGGCGTCGCTGTCATCGATAGAAAGTGCGGCCTTAACCCTTCTCTGCTCTTCGTGAGTTCCGCCCGTTGATTTACACCGAATCTATGTTGTTCGTCCACGATCACGAGCCCCAAGTTCTTGATTTCAACTTTGCCCTGAACCAAAGAATGCGTCCCCACTATCACCTGCCTCTCGAGCTCGCCCGCAACATTTGCCTTTCTCGTAGAGGAAGTCAAAAGCCCGACTGAAACATCTGATTTTTCTAAAAGCTTATTAAGTGTTTCAAAATGCTGTTTGGCAAGGATCTCTGTCGGCGCCATAAGTGCCGTTCGGAAGCCGGCTTTCGCAGCAATGTAGGCAGCGAATGCAGCAACCGCAGTTTTTCCGCTCCCGACATCCCCGTTAAGTAGCCTATTCATTGGTTTTTTTAATGCTAGATCTTTAGCGATTTGCCAAACAGCCTTTTTCTGATCGGTGGTAAGCTCGAATGGCAGAGCATCTGCAAATTTCTTAAGTTCGGGATCTGCGGTCTCAATTTTTGGGGCTGATTCTGTTGCGATCTCTTCCTTGATTAATTGCGAACGGATGGCAATCAGAAATAATTCGTCGAATGCTATTCTCCGCCTCGCTTTCGATAAGGCTTGCGAATCCTCCGGCTCGTGGATATTTTTCAGAGCCGACCGGATTCCTAAGAGATCATATTTATCTAAAATGGGTTGTGGTAAATATTCCTCAAGTTTTGAGATTTGTCCGCCAGCCGGCGGATTAATATTTGAGATCAATCGAGCTATGAAGTAGCTCGACACACCCGCCGTCTCAGGATAAACTGGAACAATTTTTGGCCGGTTCGCTCGGTTTGGCGACTCCATCACAAGCGAATGAGAAAAAGAATCGTAGGAAACTTTGCCGTTTAATATAACTTCGGATCCAGCTTTCAGCATTTTTGCCAAGTATGGTTGATTAAACCAAACAACTTTGAGCGATCCGGAGTTGTCTTCAACTACTGCTTCTGTCACGGTAAACCCCCTGCGTCTCGTTCTTTTATTGGCAATGCCCACTACTCGAGCTCGGATCGTGAAGTTATTAGTTTTTAGTTCTAAGTTATTAGTTAAGTTACTAATTTTAGTGACTTGGGTATAGTCTTTATATCTTCGTGGATAATGATAAATCAAATCTTGGGCTGTATAAATTCCCAGCTTATTGAGCTTCGGTGCAACCTTTGGCCCGACACCCTTCAAATATTTAATTTCGGTATTTAAATTTATTTCCATTTCACCAACATTATACTTTATACTTTTCACTTTGCACTATCACAGGTATTGACATTTATTGACCAGCGTGATATAAGTGATCTTGTCGTACCGCGAAGCTTAGGCTCGCGGATCTTCGTCAGGGAGGTAGTGCCAATGCTCGATCGTCTCGGTCACCGTCTCGCGAAGTCGCCGATATCGTACCCGGTTCTCGGGAAGACCATCGCCGCGATGTCGCGAGTGACCCGCTGGGTCCAGCGGGTGCACGAGATGCCTGGCTAGCGGTTCCACCCTGCGGACGTCCGGATAGGTGGCTGTTGAACTGGCCGTAAGATCCGGACAGCGGAAGGTGGGAGCCGGCGGTTGCGTCGTAGGTCGCAAGGACCAACGCGCCGCCGGCTCCCGCCGGCAAGCCTCATCCATCCTTTCTTCTCGGAGGTGCTATCATTATCCTCCCCACTTCCGAGATTGGTGGAGAAGGAGTTCCCTGGCGGACGCTCCCTCTCCACCACCGCCCCCCAAGACAGGGCACATCGTCGGTTCCCAAACCGGTGCTCTGTCTGAGTGTAATGCGCCGACCTCCTCGAGGCCGGCGCTTTTGCGTCTAATGAGGGTATTCTAACTTCTGTGATCTTCAGTGAAACAATTCTGTGATCGTATATTTGACTTAATGCAGAGCTTCGTATATATTATTTCCGTCGCACTCATCAACTGCCCACGGGAGGGACAACCACTTGCTCACCATGCTGTTTCTGATGTTGACGTTGATGGCGATCTTGCCACGGCCAGCCCTCCTGTTGGGGCTGATCAGCTTTTTCGGTCGGCGGAGCTCGCCCCCCTGCGATCCCGCTCCGGTCCTGGAGAGACCGGTCTCTGGCGCCGAGCCATCGGGCCAGGGAAAGTATCAGATGAATGTGTGGGGGTCTGAAGGACCCACCGTTGCCCCGGCCTTGCAAGCCCAAGTTTTTTCACGAGTGTCTTCAGGACACTCCTATCGCCTTACAAGCGACTTACTGACAGAGCGGCCCCTGGTATGGGTCGCTCTCGCTCTTTTTATTTAAGCTTATCAATATTATGATATAATGCTCTTGCAGAACGCCAACAGATTTTCCACGTCGGATAACGAAGGAGGGTTGTGCTATGAGGGTTCTGTTCTCTGCCTTGGCATTGCTGGTGCTGGTGGCGCTGGTGGTCGTGGCCTAGGTCCTAGCAAGAGGACCGCGGTGGCTGGATCAACAGCAAGAATCGGATCATCCGCCCTGGGCGGATGGCGAGATTAAAACGACGGCTGTCCCTAGCCGTCGTTTCTCGTCGTATGAGATAGTTGCCCAATAGTTTTTAGTTTTAACATTTGAGTTTTGAGTTATTTAATGTATCCCCCTCCCAAAACTTCATCACCCAAGTAGAACACTGCGGATTGACCGGGAGTAATCGCTCTTTGCGGCTCATCAAATTCAACTACAATGTTTTTGATCTTTGATATTTGACCTTTGATCTCGCATGGCACCGCTGCATGCCGATATCTTATTTTGACCTTAAGGCTCATAAGTTCTTCAGCCCTTAAGTTTTGAGGTTCGATCAACCAATTCAAATCTGTCACCGTCATCTCTTTGCTATATATATCCTCATCGTCACCCACGATCAGTTGGTTTTTCGAAACATTAAATCCAACCACATAAAGTGGTTTTTTTTGAGTTTTTAGCTGACAGCTTGCAGATTGCAGTTGATCTATTCCTTTGCGTTGTCCGATTGTATAATTGACCAATCCTTCGTGAGTCCCGAGTACATTCCCCTCTTTATCGGCAATTTCGCCGGGTTTAAAATATTTCTGATCCAAATATCTTTTCAAAAAAAAGCGATAATCACGATCACCAAAAAAGCAAATTTCCTGGCTTTCCGGCTTTTCCTTGACCGGCAGATCCCACTTTTTTGCCAGTTCCCGCACATCTTTCTTCTTCATTTCTCCGAGCGGAAACAGAGTTTTTGATAGCTGATTCTGATTCAATCGATAGAGCATGTAGCTTTGATCCTTGGTGCCGTCGATACCAGCTAAAAGCTGATAACTGGCTACTGGCAGCTTCTGGATTCGCGCATAATGTCCTGTCGCAAGATAATCACAGCCGATAGAAAGCGCTTTTTTAAGTAGAAGATCAAATTTGATTTTTTCATTACAGACAATGCACGGGTTTGGGGTTTTTAATTTTTTGTATTCATCGATGAAATAGTCAACAACATCTTTTTTGAATTCATCCACAGCGTTTATAACATAGAACGGGATACCAAGGCCGTGCGCCACCTTTCGCGCGTCTTCGAGCGCCTCATAGTTGCAACATCGATTTTCCTTTACCACATTACACATAGGGTCAGACCATAATTTCAAAAAAAGCCCGACTAATTCGTGGCCCTCATCTTTTAACATTTTTGCCACGACGGAAGAATCAACTCCACCGGACATTGCGACCGCAATTTTCATTATGCTTGTCTCGTTTCCGCTGATTTAACTAAGTTCGCAAATAGCATCGCTACTGTCATTGGCCCGATTCCACCCGGCACAGGAGTATAAAAGGACGCCTTGCGATAGCAATTTATATCTATATCACCGCGCAATTCCCCGCCAACCTCGGTGGTCCCCGCATCGATCAAAACCACCCCGTTTTTGACCATATCCGGCTTGATCAGATTTGCCGTTCCGGTTGCCGAAATGACAATATCGGCATCGGAAGTTATCGTTGCTAGGTATGGCGTCTCTTCATCAGCAATTCGAATATCGGCATTCTCCGATTCCAGCATACGAGCAAGAGGTGAACCTACTAAAAAGCCTTTGCCAATTATCGCAATTTTTGATTCCTTATAATTAATACCGGATCGCTTGATCGCTTCCATTATCGAGATCGTGACTGGCGGCCGGAAATTACAGATTCCACCCCTGCAAAAGTTTAAGCCATCGACATCTTTTGCCGGATCAATTTGTTTGATTAGGTCATTTAGATTCAAATATTCTGGAATCGGAATCTGGATCATAATTCCATCAACCGATTGATTTTGATTGAGTTCTAGAATTTTTTTCTCAACTTCTTCTTGAGTTACCTCTGTCGGATATTTGAACAAGTCAAAATGCACACCGATTTTCTCCGCTGCTCGTTCTTTTGACTCAATATAACGCGCCGTCGCAAAATCTTCACCGATCCAAATCACCGCAAGAACAGGCTTTTGTTGAAAGCTTGCAACTCGAATTTTCAAATCATCGAGTATTTCGTTTCTGATTTTTCTGCCATCAAACATGTTCATCATATTAACTAATATCTAATAACTAATAACTTAAAACCATTTGAATCAAAACATCTAAAGCTTTTCAATTTTTGAGTTGTATTTTTGATTTGTTTTTGTAATCCTCTATCGCCTTATGAATTCCTTCTGCTGATAGGATCGAACAATGATACTTCTGAGCCGGTAATTTGCCCAAGGAGTCATTGATATCATCGCGAGTAATTTCAAGCGCTTCATCCAAAGTTTTGCCCTTAGAAAGATCCGTCATCATCGAGCTTGCGGCGATTGCTGCGGCACAACCAAGTGTTAAAAATTTAACATCCTCGATATATTCTTTGCCGTCCTTTTTTCCAACTTTGATAGTAATTTTCATCATATCGCCGCATTTCGGATTGCCGACCTCGCCAATTCCATCGGCATTTTCAATTTCCCCCACATTGTGAGGGCTTGAAAAATGTTTCATTACTTCATCACTATATTGCATATGCTCCTTATGTAAAAACTTAAATGTAATAACTAATTGAATTACTCCATTGGTTCTTAGATTTAAGTTATTAGTTTTTAGTTAATTGTCCTATGGTTTTTCGTTTTTCGATATTAGTTTTTAGCTATCCAATTGGGCTTATCTTTCTTAATTTCTCAATTATTCCCGGCAATACTTCCATAAGGCGATCTATTTCTTCTTCGGTGGTGTATCTCCCAATTGTGAATCGAATTGAGCTATGTGCTCTTTCTTCGGGGTATCCAAGCGCCATTATCACATGTGAGGGTTCAAGGGAACCCGATGTACAAGCCGAACCTGTAGAGGCCGCGATCCCTAGCATATCCAAATTGAGCAGAATCGACTCGCCTTCGATGCCGGCAAATGAAATATTTACATTATTCGGGCTTCTGCAAATATCCGTGCCATTCAATTTGGCATTTGCAATATTATCGACAATACCCCTGATTAATTTTTCTCTCAATTTCAATGATTTTTCCGTTGCATTAGTCATTTTAAGAGATGGAAAATCCTCTGACACAATCGCCCCATCGGTGTCAGCGGCATCGCGGATTACTAGTTCGGCCGCCTTGGCAAAACCGACTATGCCCGCGACATTCTCCGTGCCCGCTCGCTTCTTGTATTCTTGTCCACCACCGGTGATTTCCGGCTTAAGCGGGGTGCCTTTTTTGGCGAATAAAAGGCCGACTCCCTTCGGCCCATAAATTTTATGAGCCGTCATTGTAAGAAGATCGACATGCAAATATTTAGTTCCCATTTCGAAATACTCTGCTGCTTGCACTGCATCGGTATGGAAATAAATTTTTTGGGCATTGGGGTTTTTTTCAAGCCGACCCAGGTTTTCCTTCTCAATCATCTTGCCAATTTCGCGGATCGGCTGTGCTGTGCCAATTTCATTATTTACATACATTACAGAAACCAGGGCAGTGTTTTTACGGATTGCTTTTACTACTTGCTGGCTATTGATTACGCCATCTTGCTCCGGGCTTATGTAGGTAGCTTCGATTTTCCCCTGTTTCTCTAGATCTTTTACGGTATCCAAAACTGCATGATGTTCAAATGTTGAAGTTACAACATGAGGTTTTTTATTCATGCCTTTATAGTCTGGCAACATCGATTCGATCACGCCGCGGATAGCCAGATTATCCGATTCCGACCCGCCAGATGTAAATAGAATTTCGCTTGGAGCGCAATCAAGAAAAAATGCCAAAAATTCTCTGGCTTTGTCGACTGCCGCTCTCGCCTCCTGCCCAAACCCGTGAACCGACGAAGGATTGCCGAAACTCACGCCAAAATATGGCGTCATTGCTTCAATAACTTCCGGCGCAACTGGCGTGGTCGCAGCATTATCTAGATATATTCTCTTCACTTATCTTCCTTTGATTTCTCAACGATCGATACTACTTTTCTTAAATCAGAAACGCACTTCTTGCAATTTTCCTGTTTGGACAAATTATCAAAATCAGATTTAGATATTAAATAAGCCACCGGCTTGGAATACCTGACAACCTCAAACACATCTCCGTCCTCAACTTCTTTAAGAACCTTAGAAATGTTATTTTGCAATTCGTTTACGTTGATATTTTTCATTGGCTTTCGGCACTAAAATTATACTCATCTAAGGTAACATCTTAGGTAGATTTAGTCAATAGATACAAATATAAATAATATTTAGAATCTTAAGATTTAGAATTTCTCTTTTCCATCTCAATCTTTTTATTTACGGCAGAAATTTCTTCATCCGTATCAAACCTTACCGGTTTTGGCAGAGTGTAACCTTCCTTGGTAGCTAAAATTGTGTACCTACCCCGTTTCAAAATCGCCGAAAACTTACCTTTGTCATCAGTTACCGCAGTCTTTACAAGCCTTGTGTTATCTCCGGTCATTATCCTAACCAACGTTAGGCCGATAGGCTCGCCCTTATGTCGGTCTACCACCATGCTCCATGGCGACTTTCTTATGACCAGTGAGAAATTGATAACCCAAAGCAGAATATAGCCGGCAAGGATCAGATAATTTAACAAATTTGGGTCATGAATTAAATTGTTCAAGACCAATATGGTACCGGCCGTAAGTACAACAATCGAAGCATAATTGAAGAATCTTTCCATTTTTCTAAGCCAACCCAAGATTGCATGAATACCAGAAAGGCTTTTGCCATTTATACTCATTATGATCGTCGGCACCAAAAATCCTTTGGTATAGCTATCAATCTCATATATTTTCCCTGTGTCAAAATCATAATATTGATCCGGTTTTGGTGCGAGCTGGTACTTGTCTTTCTTCGCGATGATTTTGTATTTGCCCGGAGGTTCGGCGAATCCGTACACGCCTGATTTATCGGTGGTTGTTGTCTCAATAACCCTTTCTGTGCCATCTTCGCCTACTTTAATCAAGCTAACCATCGCTCCAGAAAGCGGCAAACCGGTTCCATCCTCGAGCACTTGGCCCCATTTTTTGCGTTTCTTTTTAACCGTACCGAAAGATAGAATGGAATAAACAATTATATGAATGACTTCCTTGAGTGAGAATAAAGTTATTAAGTTTGTTGCGGGTGCCAATCCGGCGACAACTACTGCCATGCCCAGAGCTGCTGCGGCAGTCACTGGCGGAGCAGCCTCTTTTGAGATACCAACAGCTGCATAAACTTTTTCTATTCCCCCTGCAACAATATCGATTGAAACCGCCACATCTTCGACGCCGCCGACAATGCCACCAATAATAACTTCACCGATTGTTTCTTTTCGTACATTTACTGACGCAGCAGCCTTCACATCACCGAATGAAGCTTGAACGGTGTTTTCAAATGAGCCAACTTCCTTACCTGCGGTGAATAATCCGGTTTGGTCAATCTCCCCGCCACCATTCATAACCGACCACACGATAATTGCTGTTGGAATTTCTGAATCATCTGAGGCAAAAGCTTTTGCACTAAACTGCACGGAGTCTTCAACTTTTATTTTCGCACTTGTCGGTGAAATGATAATGTATGATGCAGTTTTTTCCGGATTTCCCAGAGTTGTCACCTCAGACGCAGTAGAAAAATCAGTTTCAACGTTGCTATTATTTCTTGCCTTAAGCCTATAAGCATAATTCGTAGAAGCTGCAAGGCCTGTGTTTATAAATCCGTCGCTTCCACCCCAGTCGGCATACAATTGCCAATCGGGACTATCGGAAAATGCCCCATCGGAATGCCTGACATACTTACCTGCGGTGTCATTGTAAATCGCATATCGTGTGTTAGCTGGGTTGCCGTTTTGGTTAATCGCAATTTTTACTGATGACTCGGAAACTACTGAAAGAATTGGGGCATCTGGTGTGTTCGCAAGAGTATAAGATGTAGCAAAATTTGACTTTTCCGTTCCTTTCCTATTGGTCACGGTAACTTGGCGAGTATATGCCGTATTCGGAGCAAGAGATTGTTCTAGCCAGGACGAGGCAGAAGCTGCAAGTGTTCCCGAGAGCGGATTGCCAGCGGCATCTAACACTGCCCAACTGGTGTGATCATCGTCGGTATTTGACCAAACCCAATTAATCTGGCTGGTAACAATGTCTGTTCCCCTGAAATCTGTAGAGGGTGTAGGCCCAAGGCAATTCGCCGTTGTGAAATTTATGATTGCAGAATAATTCCCCGCGCCATTCTGGTTTGACGTTGCGGACACCTTGGCGTAATACTTTGTTTTTCTTGCAAGGCCCGATAAAGAAGTGGCTGTTGTGCTGATATCCGAAATTGTGCCTTTATTTGAAGCTCCGGAATCCGTTCCGTACGAAAGAGTATATTTATCCGCGCCCTCTGGCGCAATCCATGTCAGGTTCGCCGAAGTTCTGCAAACGGCATTTGCTTCTAGGCTCGCTGGAGCAGCTGGCGGAGTGACTTTTGCCGAAGATGGAGAATAAGTTGTGTCGGTATTGTCCCCATTTCTTGCTTTGGCCTTGATCCAATACTGGGTATTTGGATCAAGATTAGCCAATGTATATGATGTACTTGTCTGCCAGGACATGCCGGCGGGATCGGTAAAATCCGTGCCATTTATTGAATATTGGATCCAATAGTTTGTTCCTGATGGATTCAAACTTGGGCTAATTGTTCCTGTTACGAAATATGCCCCCGCCACCGTTGAAACCGTCGGCATATTGGCAAGCGTGTACTTTGGAGATGAATAGGCGCTTGTTGAGTTGCCGGCGTCATTAAACGCAACAACTTTAGCACAATATTGTGTATTTATATCCTTACCATCAACGTCTTGCGAGGTTTCCCCGGCACCAGTCGTATAGTCGGGAGAATCTGGATAAGAAGCCTGTGAACAATCAGAATTCGGAGTGGTAGAAATATAAACCTTGAATCCGGTTTCATCAGATGAGTTGTCGTCCCAAGTCACTTGGAAAGAATCGTTTTGGATGGTGCCTATTGCTGCATTAGTTGGCGCACTCGGCGCTGTAACACAAGAGCCGGTGGGAGAAATATTCCAATCGGTATTACTTCCCCCATCCGTAGAATAAGTAGCACAGAAAGAGGCACCCGAATTGGTAGAATTTGAGATGGTGGCGTACGAAATAGTTGCGGTGGCCGGGTTAATATTCCAGCCACCAGAACCACCAGACCTCTTAAGAACTACATGGCTTCCCGAAGTTCCGGTTACCGTCCATGTGCCAGATATCGTTTGGGTCGAGCCCGCAGAAAAGGATAAGGTTTTGCCTGCAGTAGCGGCAGTGAGGTTATTAAAAGTCGTATCTCCCTCTATCAAGGAGTCACCAGTTAGCGTAACTGTACCGCTCCCAGGAGTGAAGATACCGCCTGCATGGTTCCAACCGCCAGATACACTCATGGTGGATGGAGCACTGAAGCTAGCATTACCGTTTAAGATGAAATTACCAATGTTCATCGAAGGGTTATTTGTGATTCCATCAACATCGGTCTGGTTGGTTCCATCACCAATTGTAAGATTGTTAGTAACACCAAAGCTACCGGAAGATAGAGTCAAAGTTTTGTTTCCAACAAAGCTCTGCCAGATAAAACCGGTCATATCGCCAAAAGAGTGATAAGGACCTGAACCAACATTATAGGTACCAATGACGGCACCAGTCGAGCCGTTAAGCTTTGTTATGGTGTTGCCGCCAATGCTCGTTACCCATACATTGCCGTCGCCATCAATTCCCGGATGGTCGCCATTGCCGATCGAATAAGTTCCGATTACTGCACCAGTCGAGCCGTTAACTTTGTAGACCGTTCCGCTATTAACAACCCAGACATTGCCGCTGCCATCAACTGCCAGATTAGCACCAGGAACCGAGTAGATATCAATGACAGCGCCGGTCGAACCGTTAAGCTTGGTAATGCCAATATCGCCGTCGCTAGCCGTCCAGACATTCCCATCACCGTCGACTGCTATGCTAAAAGGAGCGCCGTTAACCGAATAAGTGCCGATCAGTGCACCAGTTGAGCTGTCAAGTTTAGTAACGTTACCACTTCCGTGATTGCAAATCCAAACATTGCCACTACGATCAGCCGCCACTCCCGAAGGACTAGTACCCGTTGAATATGTGCCCATGACTGCACCAGTCGAGCCATTAACCTTATTAATATGGCTGCTATCGTAGGGGACCCAGACATTGCCAGCATTATCAACGCCCGGGTTACCACCACCGACCGCATAAGTGCCGATCAGTGCGCCGGTCGAACCATTGAGTTTAGTAACGTTGCCGCTGTAAGGATTGCCGACCCAGACATTGCCACTGCCATCAACTGCCACACCATAAGGACCAGTACCCACCGCGTAAGTTCCAATGACGGCACCAGTTGAACTGTTAAGTTTGGTTATATTGTTGCTACCGCTATTAGTCACCCAAACATACGGTGTTACCGCTGGATCCAGCAATTCTAGGTTATAATAATTTGCCGCCGTAATGTTTGTGTTAGAAGAAGCACGATATATAAAGGTAGAAGTCGAAGCAGTAAATGTACCCGTTTTAACAAACGGCGTGCCCGAACCGGTCAAAGTTATTGTCCGATTTGAAGCATCGAAGGTACCAGCATTGATCGTCAGTATGTTTGTAGTTGTGATATCCCCGGCTGCAGTGAAAGTCGTTCCCGCATGATCAAGGTAAAGATTGTAGTAAGTGGTCGCCGTAATATTAGTTGCCAATGCTCCGGTATACTTGAGGGTTGATGTGCCCTCTTGGAAAGTTCCGGTTACTACCAATGGCGTTCCTGGCGCGGCCAAAGTAATCGTTCTGGAGGATGCAGCAAATGTGCCGGCATTGATGGTAAGGACTCCATTGATTGTGATATTTCCGGCAGCAGTAAAGGTTGTGCCGGTATGGTCTGCAGCGTAGAGGTTGCAATAGGTAATAGCATTAATGTTTGTTGCGCTTGTTCCTTGGAATTTGACTGTCGATGTACTTTCGGTAAATGTGCCGCTGATGGATAGTGGATCACCTGATTCTGTCAAAACTAAGGTAGTATTATCCAGATTGACAACAGCAGTTGCCGGGATTTTAAGATTTGGGATAGTGGAGGTGGGAGCAGATGATGAATTAGGTCTCCAGGTATCAGTGCCTATGACATAGAGTATCTGGGAGGTTAGAGTTGCTTGATTGTAGGGCATAGCTAGGTCATTGGTTGCATTACCAATATCAAAGAGGATATCAGCATCAGACGAAACTGAACCATCGTATTGTGATAAATCGGTATTGGATAGTGTTTGGGCAGTACCATTACCGACGACCAAATGCTGCTCAAAGAGAGTAACTCCAGTAATATCTCCCGATGTGTACTTGGTAACAGCATTGGCTCGATGGGATTCAGTCGCGCCATCGATGAATACCGTAATTACATCACCGGCAGAGGGTTCGGTAACGCCAGAAATCGTCCAGGAACCAGAAGCAGTGGTGCCTGTAGCTGCATCCAAGGTGCCATTGATCGCTACCTTGACCGTCTCACCATCAGCACAAGCGGTTGATTCATCATACTGCTTACAAGTGCCGGAGATAGAGAAGGATGAACAGCCACTTGTTACAGTTGGAGCAGGAAGGGTACCATTGAACGAGGTCCAAGTCCCAGTCGTTGGCAAGACAGTGGGAGCACCGGCACTACCCCAGTCCACATAAGCCGACTGATCAGCAGGCGCAAGAAGTTTGCTGGTGTCCGACAACAGGTACCAACTACTGTCCCATGGATCTACTGCCAAAACCCTATTACTTGTATTGGTGTAATAAGGATTACTCCTAGCATCTACACTCGCATAAGTATACGACCCATTATAGCTTGAATCGCCCGCTCCAGAAAAAGTATACGACGAACATGCGGAGCATGATCCGGTTAAACTAATATTCCAGCCGGTATTTCCCCCGCCGTCAACTGAGTAAGTCGCACAGAAACTACCTGTATTACTAGACTTAGAAACATTGGCGTAGGATATTGCAACATTATTACTTGCAGATAAATTCCAGTTGGCACCGCCCGATGGAGCTAAAGTAATTAAGTTACCGGAAGTCCCAGCAATATTAATTGCATAATTGAAATTATAGTTTGAACCCGAGTTGAAAGTTAGGGTTGAGGGCGCAGTTGTGTTGGTAAATGTACGCGTGACCGACGTTGCCCCAGTGAAGGTGAAATTTGTATTAGCATGCTCAGCCGTAAGGTTGTAATAAGTTACTGGTGTAATATTTGTTGCGGAAGAACCTGTATATTTTATCGTTGAAGTCGAGTAAGTAAATGTACCTGTGGCTACGAAAGGTGTACCTGATCCAGACAAAGTGATGGTTTTATTTGATGCATTAAATGTGCCGGCATTTATTGTCAAAACATTGTTTGCGGTGATGTCGCCCGCCGCAGTGTAGGTTTGGCCAGCTTTATCGATGTAAAGATTGTAATAGGTCGCAGAAGTTACATTAACCGGACCTGTACCTGTGTATTTTACAGTTGAAGTAGAAGCGGTGAATGTTCCGGTTTTAACAAACGGCATGCTAGTTCCAGATAAAGTAATTGTCTTATTTGATGCATCAAAGGTTCCGGCATTGATGGTAAAAACACCAGTTCCGTTTGAACCAGTTGAGATATCACCGGCTGCTGTAAAAGTTGTTCCTGCGTGATCTAAATAAAGATTATTATAGGTAGTTGATGCAATATTAGTCGCAGAAGCGCCTGTGTATTTGACTGTGCCAGTCATACACTGAAATGTACCGTTGATCACAAACGGCGTACCAGAACCGGAAAGGGTGATGGTACCTGTCGGCGAATCATTAAATGTACCAGCATTAACGGTGAAAACATTTGTTGATGTAATATCCCCTGCTGCGCTAAAGATGGTCCCTGCACGATCTAAATAAAGATTGTAATAGGTAGTCGCTGTAATATTCGTTGCCAACGAGCCAGTATATTTAACTGTGGATGTAGAAGGTGTAAAAACGACATTATTTACAAAAGGAGTACCTGATCCAGACAAGGTAATAGTTTTATTGGACGCATCGAAAATCGAGTCATTGGTCAAAACATTAGTGACATTTATATCGCCCATGGCTGTAGATACTGCTGTGGTTACTAAGTGGAGGTTGTAATAGGTGGTAGAGGCAATGTTTGTTGCCGCTGCGCCGTAATATTCTACGGTTGAAGTTGATGCCGTAAAAGTACCAGTAACAACAAATGGCGTTCCCGTTGACATGAATGTAATAGTCTTATTAGAGGCATCAAAGGTGCCAGCATTGATGGTAAAAATATTTTCCACCTTGATATTTCCAGCCGCAGTAAATGTAGTACCTGCATGGTCCAGATACAGATTATAATAACCAGGAACCATTCCCGAACCCATTGCAGTTACGTTTGTCGCCGAAGCACCGGTATATTTGATCGTTGAAGTTGAAGATTGAAACGTTCCGTTATTAACAAATGGCGTGCCCGAACCAGATAATGTGATTGTTTTATTGGATGCATTAAATTCACCAGTGGTAATGCTTAAGACACCAGATACATCAATATCGTTATTTGCTGTCCAAATCCCCGAGCCATCATTGAAGGTCAAATTATTAAAGGCCGATCCTCCCGTCATATTTCCGGAAAGAGTTTTATCAGCTCCACCCGTCTGAAAAGTAACGGTTCCGGAATTGTTGTCAAATGTTCCGCTTGAATGATTCCAATTTCCATTAACAATAAAATTATTAGATGATGCGGGCGCACTTAATGACCCGCCCGAAATTGTGACATTACCAGCACTAATATCATGTGCCCCAGCGGTTAAGGTACCGGATGAAACAAGGAGATTGTTTGTAACATCAATATTGCTGGAAAGAGACCAGGCTGAAGATGGGATCGAATAATAAATCGTGCCTCTTACATAATTTATAATTGCATTTGAAACAGATGGAGTTATTTTCTTAATTGTCATCGCAACGCCAAAGCTTGAATCGTTAACATCATTTGGCGTCCAAGTTAATCCCCACAGATTTCCATCCCCACCAAACGGAACATAATCCTCTGTCCCCGACCATAATGCATCCGCAGATTGATTGGTGCCCCCAATGGTACCAGACTTAATGATTTCAATAATATCATCGGAAACAGGAGGCGAACTACCCATCCTTTTTGCTTCCATTTTAATACCTGTAACCGTTGCATTGGTTGGAATATTAAAACCAAAATTTGTCGCTTTTAGATAATTAGAGCGTTTTCCTTGGGGAATACCAACAATTCTCGCATAATTTCCATCATCAGCAGTGATATCTTCGGGAGTTGACCAAGGACCATCTCCATAGCTTGCATCATTGGTTCCTGTTCCACATCCCAATGTGGAACTAGTACTTCCCCCGCCGTTCTCACCTGCGATTGTAAGATTATAAAATTTCTGCCCAGAACCCAATATGATTGAGAAGTCTCCGCTTGTCCCATTAAAATTTATTGTAGAATTTCCTTCATTGAAAGTAACATTTGAAGAATCCCAATCACCTGCAATATTAATTATGTGGCTTCCAGGGCTAAAGCTACCTGACGTCATAGTAAAACCATCCGCAATCGTAATATCTCCAGCTGCAATAAAGTCTGTATTCGCATGGTTGATGACTAAATTATTATACGTCACGGAAGCCAAATTTGTATCTGATGATCCTTCGTAGGAAATTGTTGAAGTTGACGGAGTAAAGGTACCGGTCACAACAAACGGGGTTCCACTCCCTGATAAAGTAATGGTTTTATTGGAAGCATCAAATGTGCCTGCATTGATAGTAAGGACTCCAGAAACGGTAATGTTCCCTGCTGCAGCAAAGGTAGTACCAGTCTTGTCTGCCGCGTAGAGATTGTAATAAGAAAGAGCATTAACATTCGTAGCGCCTGATCCCTGGAATTTAATGGTGGAAGTGCCAATTGTGAAGGTGCCGGTGATAGAAAGTGGTGTGCCGGAGGCGGTTAATGCTAGTGTTGTGCCGGTAAGGTTGACGATGGCTGATGTCGGAATTACAAGGTTAGAAATGGTGGATGTTGGAGCATCAGTAGCAGCCGGTTGCCAAGTGTTGGAAGCCAAAACATAAAGCTTCTGGTCGGTATCTGTTTGGGTGCCTGACTCGGGCAGTGTTAAGTCTTTGGTTGTGGCATTAACTTCAAAGAAGATATCTTCATCAGACGAGACAGAGTTATCGTATTTCTCCATATCAGCATTTGAAAGAGTTTGGTTATCAGCTGAACCGATGGATAAATGTTTTTCATAAAGTGCTATGCCGGATACATTACCGGAGACATACTTTGTCACTGCATTTGCTTCATTGGCATCAGCAACACCATCGACAAAGATGGTGATAGTGTCGCCAGCCGATGGGGCTGTTACTCCGGTGATAGACCAGGACCCGCTTGAAGTTGTACCGGTAGCCGCATCGAGGCTCCCATTGATTGCTACTTTGATCGTTTCGCTGTCAGCACAATTCGAGGATTCGTCATATTGTTTGCAGGTACCGGAGATGGAGATGCTGGCCGGCGGAAATGCCCAATGATGGTTATTTCCACCGTCATATCCGCCAGTCGTGGCATTTACCAAGCTTCCTCCAGTTGCATCGGAATCGGTGACATTAACATAAGAAGCAGGTGGGCTATCCTGGACAACATTAAAATTCCAATGGTTGGTAGGTGTAGATGAAACCATAAATATTCTAGTACCTACTGCTCCGCCATTGATATCAAGGCCCATGATTGAATAAGTTGATCCAGCATGGAATGTAAGTTTAGAGGAAGGGGTAGTATCAGTAAAGACCCCATTGATAGTTGCCGAATCTGCAAAATAAACACCATTTGCCGACGCATTAGTAATAGTAATGCTGTTAAAATCATGATTTCCATTTGTTCCACCAGCAGTGATGGTCTGTAAATCACTACCATCCAAGGTTAGTGTTCCGGTACCAGAAGTAAAGATGCCAGTGGCCGAATTCGTATAATCGCCTGCAAGATAAAATGCAGCCGTACTTGAAGCCGTGAGAGTATTACCAGCGTCAATAATAACATCTCCATCAACGTTAACTATGGGATCGTTTGTTTCGAATGACAATACGGCAGTTAATGCGCCTCCTCCAACATGCAAATTATTTGAAACATTTAAAGTGCCTGCCTGAACATTATGGGTACCTGAAAAATTTTCACGCGCTATCTGAAGGTTATAATATGTAGTCGCGGTTACATTTACAGCGGCGCCGACTGGGTCCGGGCAATCATAAAATAATGTTGAATTGTTGGCAGTGAAAGTGCCGTTGATCACAAAAGGAGTGTTAGTTCCTAATAGTGTAATTGTTTTATTTGAAGCGTCGAATTCACCTGCATTAATTGTTAAAAGATTTGAAACAGTCATATCCCCAGCCGCGGTAAAAGTCGACCCAGTTCGATCAAGATAAAGATTGTAGAATGTCGTCGCCGTCACATTTGTCGCAGATGAACCCTTATACTGAACGGTAGATGTGCCCTCCTGAAAAGTAGCGTTTATATTCACAAAAGGCGTGCCTGAGCCATTCAAAACAATTGTTTTATCGGAGGCATTAAAGGTTCCTACATCTAGCGTCAAAACGCTGCCAACGGTAATATTTCCAGCTGCGGTAAAGGTGGTACCAGTATGAACCAAATATAGATTATAATACGTCGCACTAGTTACATTGGTAGCGCTCGATCCGGCATACTTTATGGTTGAAGTAGCTTCTTGAAAAGTACCATTTACAACAAAAGGTGTACCAGAACCATATAGATAAACTGTCTTATCCGATCCGTTATATATCGTCCCGGTCTGAATAGTGAAAACTCCGTAGACCGAGAACGAGCCGGAAGAAAGCGGAGTAAATGTCGTGCCCGAATGGTCGAGGATTAGATTGTGGAACCCGAGTAACGCAACGTCAGTTGCTGACGCACTCTGATATGTGACGGTTGAAGTGTCGTAATTGAAGGTACTGCCCGTCTCCATTCTAAGAGGCCTCGACGAACTTTGTCCTGAGCCAGTAATTACTAAAGAATTATTATCCAATGTCATCGTAGACGATGCTTCGGCATATGATTTCGGCACAGTTGATGTGGTTCCACCACCGGATGCAGGCCGCCATGTATTATTTGCCTTAATTATAATCTTTTGGTCTGCATCAGTTTGGGTTCCGACTGCCGGCAGGGTTAGATTGTTTGATCCGTCAATTTCGAAAAAGATATCTTCATCGGAGGAGACGGAATTATCGTATTTAGAGATATCGTTGTTCGATAATGTTTGATTATCGTCAGAACCTAGATACAAATGCTTTTCGTAAAGGCTAATTCCTGTAATATTGCCCGAACCATCGTATTTGGTAACAGCATTCGCTTCGTTACCGTCAGCCACTCCATCGATAAATACGGTAATTGTGTCCCCAGAAGCAGGTGCTGTAACACCGCTTATGCTCCACGAACCTCCGGATGTGGTTCCGGTTTGGGCTTGAATAGTACCATTTACCGCAACTTTTACAGTCTCTGAATCAGCGGCATTTGTCGATTCGTCATATTGCTTAGCAGTCCCTGAGATTAAAATTGTGGCAGGCCCACCTCCGCCTTCAGAAATAATAACCCCCGGCTCGACTTCTCCTGAAGCATCCCAGTCGTAAGGAGTCGGGTCACTAACTGGATCAGCATTAAACCAAGTATACCCAGGGTAAAAACTACCCAAAGTTGATGAAACAGCCCAAGATCCTCCCATATTTCCACTAAACCAAAGATAAGAGTTATTTTCATTTTTATAGACAGGGTACGGCGACGAACCGATATCTCCAAAGTATTGATCGTTATATGCAAACGTACCATTTGCATTCGTATTACCAGCATTTGTGCCTGTATATGTATGGCCCGGATCTCCTCCCGGCGTTACGCCGCTTGGCGCCGGAGCGGTTCCCAGATTGGCCGTCCAGCTATTGCTTCCGGGAAGCGCGCCCTCCATAAGATAATAGTGTACATCCATCATCGCATCATTAAGAACGTCGCTAAGCATATATGCTCCGCCCCCGTCCCAGTACAAGTACATATTATTAGCGTTTTTCCAATAGTCACTTCCATAGGCATCCGTTCCGCCGTAAGAGTATTCGCCGTTATAATTGGCATCTCCTGCTCCCGCAACAGTCCATGTGGTTGTATTAGCAGCTAGAGCTTTAGGAGGCTTTTCAAAATTGATTGATGGGTTGACCATAACAAACCCAAGAACCGAAATCGCCACAATATATAAGGTCAAGAACATCCAATGAAAGGGTGACGAAGATCCCGAAAGATGCCACTTGTAATACCAACCGAATTTCATGCGAAGAGCATTGTGCCATGGAGAAAATCGGGAGAATGTGGTTCTCGTGCTTTTTTGTACTTTCATTATTTCCCTGTCAAGCTCCACAGTTGTCATTCCGTTTTATATTTATTAGGTAATTGATTTTTTCTTTAGTTCCAACTTTTTACGAAGTGCAGCCATATTATCTTGATTGGCAAATTCCACCGGATGATCAAGCTCATATCCCTCCTTCGCTGCAAAAATGTTATATTTGCCTTTCCTTAACATAGCAGAGAATTTTCCCTTTTGGTCCGAAACAGTAGTTCTGACTAGTTTGTGGCTGTCTGAATTCATCACCCGAATCAAGGTTAGAGGGACCGGCTCTCCGGTATTCGATTCAGCCACAATACTCCATGGCGAATTTCTAATGATGAAAGATGCGTTGATAATCCAAAGCAAAAAGTATCCAACAACAATAACGTAATTTAAAAGAGTGTGCTCGTGTATGACGTTATTGGCCGCTAATATTGACCCGAGTGCAAGTAATACGAATGAAAAATATACAAAATATCTTTCTAATTTCCTAAACGATGCGACTAATTTTGCGATATTACCGAGCTTCTTTCCGTTGACGTTCATAATAATTGTGGGAACAATCAAACCTTCTTCGTAGCTCAAAACATTAAATATCTTTTTGGGGTCAAAGTTATAAAATTGGTCTTCAATAGATGCAACCGTGTGTTTTTCTTTGCTCGCAATGACACGATATTTGCCAGGTCCAGCAGCAAAACCATATACCCCGTCTTTATCAGTAAATGACGATTCTATGACTTTCTCAGTATCAGCATCGTCCACCTTAACCAGGCTTACCTGAGCCAGATATAAGGGCATTCCTGTTCCATTTTCAATTACTCTTCCCCATTTTTTCTTCTTTCGTTTTAAAGTTCCAGCCGAAAGAATCGAGTAAGACAAAACATGATATATTTCATTCAGAGAAAACAGCGATGATGCTGTGGCCATCGGAGTCATTGCAGCTGCCATTCCAGCAGCACCCAGCGCTGCAGCTGAGGTTATTGGGGTCGCTGCTTGTTTAGATATCCCGACCGCTTGGTATATTTTTTCAATTTGTCCTGCAGTGGTATTAATGACACCAGAAATTAACGTCGCACTCTTAACAATTCCATCGACTAAATTATTAATGATTGTATCGTTTTTTATAATAACGGTGGCGAAAGATTGGCTCTCACCCACAGAGGCTTCAATTGTATTATTATATGTTCCAGTATCTGGTCCCGCAGTGAAAAATCCATTTTTATCGATTGCTCCGCCTCCATTTACCACTGACCAAACAATATTGACGTTGGATATTTCTTTGTTATCTAAAGTGAATGCTCGGGCTTTGAACTGAAGGGTTTCATTTGGCCCGATTGTGGCGGTTACCGGATCAATGGCGATTGAAGCAATATTTGAAACAGGGCTATCTCCACCTTTTGGACTATCTGGAAGTGTTAAATTCTCTCCGGGCGATGAGAAAGAAGTTTCTATGCTATCTCCATTTTTTGCCTTAACCAGATAATCATATTGCGTGCCGACCAAAAGATTGTAATTAATAATGCCCGAACTTCCCCCCCACACGTTTCGCGTTTGCCAAACGGCGCTATTGCCCAGGGATCCATCAGCTTGCACATACTTTCCGGAAGTTTGATTATAGATAGCGTATTGGGTCGAAGGCGGATTGTTATTTGAGTTGATGATGATCTTTAAAGAATTACTAGATAATGCATTGACCATCGGTGCATTTGGTTGATTAGCCAGCGTGTAGAAAGGAGCAGTATATGATCCAGGCGAGTCATTACCAGAATTGGTTGCCGTAATTCTGGCGCAATATTGAGTATTAACACTTTTTCCTGAGATAAATTGCGAGGTCGTATTTGCACCCAAAGCATAATCCGGGTAATCCGGATATGAGGCAAACTCGCAATTATCACTTGTGGCAGTTGAAATAAAGATATTAAAGCCAGTTTCGCTTGAAGAGTTATCGATCCAATTCAGAGTGAAGAAAGTTGTGTCCACCCCTACAACCGAAGCCCCTGTGGGGGCAGCAGGGGTCGCTTCGCAGATCGTAGATGAACCAATCTGCCAGCCAATATTACCCCCCACATCAATAGAATAGTTTGCACAGAATTGGATTCCTGAATTAGTTGATTGAGAAATTGAAGCGTGAGAAACTACGGCTTTCGCCGGATTTATTATCCAATTTCCTGAACTGCCAGACCCTCGTAGATTAATATTGTGGCCACTAGACCCAGAAATACTCCATGTGCCGGTAATTGTTTGGGTTGAGCCGGCTGAAAAAGATATGGTCTTTCCACCCGTAACGGCCGTGAGATTGTTGAAAGTGGTATTTCCCTGAATCAGAGAATCGCCATTCAAAGTTACTGTCCCGTTGCCGGGAGTGAACGTGCCACCATTATTGTTCCAGCCGCCCGAAAGATTAATGTTTGAGGGAGCGTTAAAGTTCGCATTACTCTTTAATGTAAAATTTCCGCCTATGTTAATTGTTGGATTATTTGCCAATCCGTCAACAGTGGTTTGATTAGCGCCATCACCAATCTGAAAATCGTTAGCGATATTAAACGTACCATTTGATAAAGTTAAAACTTTTGGATCGGCAAAAACTTGTCGAGCAAATCCTGTGGAATCTCCCATTGAAATATAGGGGTTGCTAACCGGGTAGGTACCGAGAATTGCCCCTGTTGTTCCACTTAACTCCTTAATATTATTTGTATTGACCACCCAAGCATTGCCATTTTGGTCGATTGAGATACCATTTGGCCAACCATCTCCGTTAGCAAAGGTGCCAACAATATATGTACCCAGGACAGCACCGGTTGAGCCATTTAGCTTGCTCACGCTGTTGTCATAATGATTAGTGACCCAAACATTCCCAGATTGGTCAATGGCTATTCCATAGGGGTTTCCATGAACGGAATATGTACCTATAGTGGCGTTCGTCGAACCGTTAATTTTAGTAACGCTGTAATTGTCCCAGTTTCCTACCCAAGCATTACCGCTGCTATCGACTGCAATGCCCATTGGCCTGCTGCCAACCGCATGGGTAAAGATGGTTGCACCGGTCGTGCCATTCAGCTTCATAACATTATTACTTCCAGTATTTGCAACCCAGACGTTCCCGTCTCGATCAATTGCAATACCTTCAGGATTAATACCCACACCATATGTGCCGATGGTTGCACCGGTCGCGCCACTTAGCTTGGTAACACTGCTGCCACCAGTATTAGTAACCCAAATATTCCCACTGCCATCGACTGCCACCCCCCAAGGAGCATTGCCAGTCGGGTATGTACCAATAGCAGTGCCTGTAGCTCCGTTAATCTTTGAAACGCTATTTGCCCAGTAATTCGCCACCCATAAATTATTATGACCATCCACTGCGAGACCATAGCATGGGCTTTCTGACACCGGATACGAACCGACGGTTGATCCATTTGTGGTGTCAATTTTGGTAATTTTTGAATCGCTATTTACAACCCAGACATATGGCGTAACAGCGGGATCGACCAATTGCAAGTTGTAATAGTCAGCTGCAGTAATATTAGTTTTATCGAAAACGTGATAAATAAACGTCGATGTGGAGGCAAGAAAAGTTCCATTGATAATAAATGGAGTTCCCGAACCCATCAGCGTGATGGTTTTATTTGATGCGTCAAAGGTGCCGGAATTTATGGTTAGAGTTCCAATTGCAGTAATATCGCCCACAGCAGTGTATGTCGTTCCTGAATGATCGAGATAAAGGTTAAAGTATGTTGTGGCTGCTATGTTGGTTGCATTACTGCCGGAATATTTGAAAGTTGAGGTGCCGGGATCAAAAGTATCGTTTATAATAAATGGAAGGTTGGATCCTGAAAGCGTGATAGTTTTATCCAGCGCTGAAAAATTGCCTGTATTAATCGTTAGCACATTGCCAACATTAATATCGCCCAAGGCCGAGAAAATTGTGGCTGTATGATCAAGATAAAGATTAAAATAGTTCGTCGGGGTGACATTGGTTGCCGATGATCCAGTATATTTAATCGTTGAGGTCGAAGGGGTAAAAGTTCCGGTTTTAACAAATGGCGTTGCCGAACCTGTTAAATTGATTGTTCTATTAGATGCGTCAAAGGTGCCGGAATTGATTGTCAAAATATTGGATATTGTGATATCTCCAGCGGCAACAAAGGTTTCTGAGGCATTATCCAAATACAAGTTAAAGTAAGTCGTCGGAGCTACATCAATGTTGTGGTCGGGATAATTCCCCGTGTATTTGAAAGTAGAGGTAGAAGGATTTAATATTCCAGAGACTACAAGCGGGCCAGAAACACCCCCCGAAAGGGTAATCGTTCTCGAGAGAGCATTGAACGTTCCTGTGTTTATGGTGAAGATATTTGAGACAGCCATATCTCCTGCCGCCGAGAAAATGCTGCCCACATGGTCTATGTATAGATTATAGTAGGATGCCGCAACAACATTAACGGATAAATCGCCGGTGTATTTGAAAGTAGAGGTAGAAGATGTAAAAGTACCGGTAATTACCATCGGCGTATTCGGGCCAGACAATGTGATGGTCTTATTCGATGCGTCAAAAGTGCCAGAATTGATTGTCAAAACATTTGATGCGGAAATGTCACCGGCGGCAGCAAAGGTCGTTCCTGTGTGATCCAGATAAAGATTATAGAAATTTGTCCCAGTAATATTCGTGGCACTGGTTCCGGTATATTTGAAAGTAGAAGTAGATGGAGTAAGAATCCCGCTAACAATTAGCGGAGTGCCACTTCCCGACAGTGTGATCGTTCTGTTTGAAGCATCAAATGTGCCTGCATTTATAGTAAATATATTTGATGCGGAAATGTCGCCTGCCGCTGTAAAGGTCGTTCCTGTATGGTCAAAATAAAGATTATTGTAAGTCGATGCTGTGACATTTGTAGCCAAATTACCACTATATTTGATGGTGGAAGTTGAAGGAGTAAAAGTGCCAGTTTTAACAAATGGCGTACCGCTCCCTGCAAGCGTAATGGTCTTGTTGGAGGCATCGAAGATACCGGAGTTTATTGTAAAAATTCCAGTACAGGTAAAATCACCTGCCGCAGTAAAGGTATTGCCAAAACGATCAAGATAAAGATTATGGTAGGTAGTAGCCGCAATATTCGTTGCGCTAGTTCCCGTATATTTAAAAGTCGATGTTCCCTGAGAAAAGGTGCCATTGACAATAAAAGGTGCAGTTGAGCCAGCTAAAATAATTGTCTTGTCAGAAGCATCAAACGTACCAGCATTGATCGTGAAAACTCCATTTACGTTGATGTTTCCCGCGGCAGTAAAGGTAGTGCCAGTATGATCGGTATAAAGATTGTAATAAGTTGCAGCCGCAATATTGGTAGCGCTGGTTCCTTGAAACTTAACTGTGGAGGTGCCATATGTGAACGTACCAGTTTTTAGGAGTGGATCTCCAGAACCGGTTAACACTAGTGTTGTATTATCTAGATTAACAATCGCAGAGGCTAGAATCACTAGGTTCGGCATGGTTGAAGTTTTTGCAAAAACTGAATTCGGCCTCCAGGTATTTGATGGAAGAACGATAAGTTTTTGATCGGAGTCAAATTGCGTTCCTTGGGCTGGCAAGGTAAGATTAACGGTCGAATCGTCGACGTCGAAAAAGATGTTTTCGTTGCCAGAAACAGAATTGTCATAAGCCGCAATATCCGCATTCGACAAAATCTGATGGTCGTCAGAACCGATTGTTAAATGTTTTTCGAAAAGATCGCACCCAGTCATATCCCCTGTGCCATCGTACTTGGTGACCAAATTCGCTTCATGGGCGTCAGCTACACTATCAATAAAAATAGTTACGGCATCACCAGGATTGGGTTGGGTGACCCCAGTGATTAACCAGGATCCACCCGATGTGATTCCGGTTTGGCCGACCAGAGCATTGTTCACGGCCATTTTTACAATTTCACCATCAGGGACATTCGTCACCTCATCATACTCTTTAGCATCGCCGGAAACATTTACTATTCCGGCAACACATGTGTCACCCGCACCAATATTCCATCCGACATTACCCCCTCCATCATTTGAATATGTAGCGCAGAAAGCTGTTCCAGCATTGGTTGACCCGGAAACATCAACGTAAGTTACAGCTGTAATTACCGTCGGAGTAATGATCCAGTTAGCATCGGAGGTCGGCGCAAGAGTAATAAGACCACCACTAGTCCCAGCAATATTTATGGTATTGAATGTATATGTAGAGCCAGAACTAAAGGTAATCGTGGAGGGAGAAGTAGTATTCGTAAAAATACCGCTTGCCGCTGCATTACCGGTAAAAATAAAATTAGTAGCAGCATGATCTAAAGTTAAATTTTTGTAAGATTGGCTGGAGATATTTACACTATCAGCGCCAGTGTATTTTACGGTCGAGGTTGAGGCGGTGAACGACCCAGCAACAGCAAACGGCGTACCCGATCCGGATAAGGTGATGGTCCTGGTTGAACCATGAAAGGTTGTTCCTGCTGTAACCGTTAGTACCCCCGAAACTGTCATGTCACCCGCTGCGATAAAATATGTGCCTGAATGATCCAATAGCAGATTAAAGTAATTGGTCCCTGTGACATTAGTTGTTGAGGCCTGTGTGTATCTAAAGGTGGAAGCCGAAGGAATAACACTACCGTTAACCACGAACGGTGAGGTTGAAGTAGTAAAACTCCAAATGGTGTTGCCAGCATCTAACGTTTGGCTTGCCGCGACAGTCATGACGCCACTTATACTAATATTATTCGATCCAATTTTGGTTGTGGTAGTTGTTCCGGAACCATCACCAAAAACCAAATTCACAAAGGTCCAGTCGGTACTGCCACCAAAATTTCCAGTGCCATCTACGCGAAAAGTACCAGTAAAAGTAATGGTGCCATCCCCTGATATGTCACCACCATTGATATAGAAAGTACCTCCACCGATTAATGTACCTGCAGTTGCCGTAAAATCACCATTGAGAGTGATTGAGCCGCTTATAGAGTAAGTTTCAGCAGCATTATTGATCTGAAGATTATTGTACGTAGTAGCAGCAATAGTTATATTGCCTGACGCGTAATTTCCCGAATAGATGAATGTTGATGTACTCGGGGTGAAGGTGCCTGTTTTAACAAATGGCGTACCGGTAGTGCCGGATAAATTAATCGTATAATTCGAAGCATCAAGTGCAGCTCCAGAACTAATAGTCAAGACGCCAGAAATTGTAGTATCAGAAGCCATTGTGGCTACCGCTGAACTAGTTGTCGAAATCTTCAAATTGTAATAAGACACAGCTGAAACGGTTTGGCCTGAAGTACCGGTGTATTCGATAGTTAGGTTCGTATACGTCTTATTGGCAATTGAGTATTGGGTTAGGAAATCA